>NZ_JBHWFF010000018.1:147853-171305 GCF_042733785.1 Streptomyces sp. NPDC059695
GCCCCCCCCCGGGCCGGGGCGCCGGCCCCACCCCCCTCGCGCTGGGGGGGGCGCCCCCCAGAGCCCCGGTCACCGGCTCGTGCCCGGGGCGCCCCGCGAGCTGCTCCAGGGCGCGGGTCACCGCCGCCTCGACCGGACCCCCGCGCGCGAGACCGTGGACGGTGACCGCGAAGGCGCCCGCGGCGAGTCCGGCGGCCGGGGCGCCGTGGGTCTGCGCGGCGCACTCCACGGCCAGCTGGCAGACGAGCTGCGGCTCCCAGCCGACGAGCAGTCCGAAGGGGGCCGAGCGGACGAGCGCCCCGGCGTCGGCGGCGTCGGGGTTCTTCGGCCTGTCGAGCGTGCCGAGGACGTCGTCGCCGAGGCCGGTGAGGCAGGCGCGGGCCGGGGAACGGCGGGCGTAGAGCCACTCCTCGCGGGCGAGCCAGCCGTTGTCCTTGCGGCGCTCGTCCGGGCCCCAGTCGCGCTGGGTGGCGGCCCAGCGCAGGTGCGCGCGGTGGACGTCGGTGGGCGGGTGCCAGGCGCCGGTGTCGCGGCGGACCTGGGCCCGGATGAGGCCGTCGACCGTGAACAGGGACATCTGGGTCGCGGCCGTGACGGCGCCCCGGCGGCCGAACGCGGGCACGGGGTCGGTGAGTCCGTCAGGTCCGTGGGCCTCGCGCAGCTCCGCGAGCGTGAGCCCTTCGCCGCCGGCGCCCAGGGCGTCACCGAGGGCCCCGCCGAGGAGACAGCCCCGTACCCGGGCACGGAAGTCCTGCTGCTCGGCGCGGCCCCACACGGCTGCGGCTGTCGTGGCCACGACGTGCACTCCCCCCGTTGGCGGTCTGCGCAGCACTTTAATCGACCGGGTGTGGCGGTTCGGGGTGCGGAACGTTATGTATCGGGACGTGCTCGTGGCCACGTTTGACCACCCCACCCCCCGTTGTGGGCAATCGTTCCGCGGGGCGGTGCCCACCCGCGTTGTGGGCAATCGTTCCGCTGGGGCGATGGGGGTCCCCCCTGCTCGAGCGAAGCCGAGAGCTTGGGGGAGGGTGGGCACAACGGAACGGCGCCCCATGCCGGGCCTAGGCTTCCGCGCCTGAACCCGCACCGCCGGTGACGGCGCCCCGGTGGTGCGGGCCCAGGCCCGGAACGCGGAGGCGCCGCTGAAGGCGCCGTCCCGTGTGCCCACCCGTCTCGCCCTGCGGGACGATTGCCCACACGGGCGGGGGCGAAAGCCCACACGGGCGCGGGCTCACACGGGCAGCGGGTGGGGGCTACTCCTGGGGCAGGAGCGGGAGGAGGGTCGGGAGGTGGCCGTCCGAGGCTCGGGCCGTCGCCTGGCGTTCCGCCGGCACCTCCCCGTACAGCGTCGTCCGCGGCTTCGCCGGCCGTCCCGCCGCCTCCGCGATCGCCTCCAGGTCGCGGATCGAGCGGTACGAGCCGTAACTGGAGCCCGCCATGCGGGAGATCGTCTCCTCCATGAGCGTCCCGCCGAGGTCGTTCGCGCCGGAGCGGAGCATCTCCGCCGCGCCCTCGGTGCCGAGCTTCACCCAGCTGGTCTGGATGTTCGGGATGTGCGGGTGGAGGAGGAGCCGGGCCATGGCGATGACGGCGCGGTTGTCGCGGACGGTCGGGCCGGGGCGGGCGATGCCCGCGAGGTAGACGGGCGCGTTGGTGTGGATGAAGGGGAGGGTCACGAACTCCGTGAAGCCCCCGGTCTCCTGCTGGATGCGGGACAGGGTCCGGAAGTGGCCGAGCCAGTGCCGGGGCTGGTCCACGTGCCCGTACATCATGGTGGACGAGGAGCGGATGCCCAGGTCGTGCGCCGTCCTGATCACCTCGATCCACGTCGCGGTCGGCAGCTTGCCCTTCGTCAGCACCCAGCGGACCTCGTCGTCGAGGATCTCGGCGGCGGTGCCGGGGATCGAGTCGAGGCCCGCCTCCTTCGCGGCCGTCAGCCACTCGCGGATCGAGAGGCCGGTGCGGGTGGCGCCGTTGACGACCTCCATCGGGGAGAAGGCGTGGACGTGCATCCCCGGGACCCGCTGCTTCACCGCGCGCGCGATGTCGAAGTAGGCGGTTCCGGGCAGGTCGGGGTGGATGCCGCCCTGCATGCAGACCTCGACGGCGCCGACGTCCCAGGCCTGCTCGGCGCGGTCCGCGACCTGGTCCAGGGAGAGGGTGTAGGCGTCGGCGTCGGTGCGACGCTGGGCGAAGGCGCAGAAACGGCAGCCGGTGTAGCAGACGTTGGTGAAGTTGATGTTGCGGGTGACGATGTACGTGACGTCGTCGCCGACCACGGAGGCGCGGACGTCGTCCGCGATCCGGGTCAGGGCGTCGAGGGCCGGCCCGTCGGCGTGCAGCAGGGCGAGCGCCTGGGCGTCGGTGAGCCGCGTCGGGTCGTCGGCGGCGACGGCGAGCGCCTCGCGGACGTCGGCGTCGACGCGCTCCGGCACCATCCCGGGCGCGGCGGCCTCCCGCAGGGCCTCCCAGTCGCCGTACACCTCGTCGAAGTCCTGGCGCCGGTCGCCGGTGCGGCCCTCGGTGTCGATGGCGGTGTGCAGGTCGGTGCGGCCGGTGGCGGTGAAGGCCTCGTCGGGCTCCTGCCAGGGCAGGCCGCGGACGGGGGCCCCGGGGTTCGCGAGGCCGGTCTCGGGGTCGGCGAGGGCGCGGACGTGCGGGAGGAGGCGGGGGTCGAGCCAGGGTTCGCCGCGGGTGACGAACTCGGGGTAGACGCAGAGCCGTTCGCGCAGCTCGAAGCCGGCGGCGGCGGAGCGGGCGGCCAGTTCCTCGATCTGCGGCCAGGGACGCTCGGGGTTGACGTGGTCGATGGTGAGCGGGGAGACGCCGCCCCAGTCGTCGATGCCGGCGGCGATCAGCCGCTCGTACGCGGAGTCGACGAGGTTCGGCGGGGCCTGGAGGCAGGCCGAGGGGCCCATGATGATCCGGGCGACGGCGACGGTGGCGACGAGGTCGTCGAGTTCGGCGTCCGGCATCCCGCGCATGGCCGTGTCGGGCTTGGCGCGGAAGTTCTGGATGATCAGTTCCTGGATGGAGTGGTAGGCGCGGGCGATCCGGCGCAGCGCGAAGAGGGACTCGGCGCGCTCCTCCAGAGTCTCCCCGATGCCGAGCAGCAGCCCCGAGGTGAAGGGGACGGAGGAGCGCCCGGCGTCCTCCAGGACCCGGAGCCGGACGGCCGGTTCCTTGTCGGGGGAGCCGTGGTGGGGGCCGCCGGGCTCGGACCAGAGCCGGGTCGCGGTGGTCTCCAGCATCATGCCCATGGAGGGGGCGACGGGCTTGAGGCGCTGGAAGTCGGTCCAGGAGAGCACGCCGGGGTTGAGGTGGGGCAGGAGGCCGGTCTCCTCCAGGATGCGGACGGCCATGGCCCGCACGTACGCGATGGTGTCGTCGTAGCCGTGCGCGTCGAGCCACTCGCGGGCCTCGGGCCAGCGGTCCTCGGGCTTGTCGCCGAGGGTGATCAGGGCCTCCTTGCAGCCCAGCTCGGCGCCGCGCCGGGCGATGTCGAGGACCTCGTCCGGCGACATGAACATCCCGTGCCCGTCCCGGCGCAGCTTGCCGGGGACGGTGACGAAGGTGCAGTAGTGGCACTTGTCCCGGCAGAGCCGGGTGAGCGGTATGAACACGCTCTTCGAGTACGTGACGACCCCGGGCCGCCCCGCCGCGGCGAGGCCGGCGTCCCGGACGCGCCCCGCGGAGGCGACGAGGTCGTCCAGATCGGTCCCCCGCGCACGGAGCAGCACGGCGGCCTCGGCGACGTCGAGCGCGACCCCGTCCCTGGCCCGCTTGAGGGCGCGGCGCATGGCGTTCTCGGTGGGTCGTCCTGCCTGGTGATCCGTCATGAACCGAGCATACGAGCGCCCCGCGCACGGGCGGTTCGGGTCCCCGCAGGAAGGACCGTCAGTCGGTGTCCTTGGGATGGCGGGGCGCGGCGTAGACGAGGTGCACGGTGCGGCGCGGCTCGTCCACGAGGTACCGGACGCGGCCTCCGGCCGTCACCTCGTACTCCCACTGCGGGTAGGCGTGGCCGCCGAGCGTCCCGGTGGCGAGGCGGCCGCGCAGCCGGTGCTGCCGGTCCGGGTCGTCCTGCCGGAGCGGATCACGGCGCAGCGCCTCGAAGCAACGCCGGGTGTTGCCCGGAGCTTCGGCGGCGAGCTCACCCCAGCCCTTCGCCGCCTCGTTCGTCGCGAAGCGGAGGCGCCATTCCTCTCCGACCGCGGGCGGGGCGACGTCGTCGCCGCGCTTCGGGGTCACGGAGCCGTCACCTCTCCGTGGTCCTCGTCGGGGAGCGGCCGGGTGAGCCGGGCCGTGAGTCCGGGGTCGGCGAGGACGCGGGCCGTCGCCCGCCACTCCACGATCGTCCGGTGGAGGGTGGCGTGGACGTCCAGCTGCGCGGCGTCGTTCATCGCGTCCACCAGGTCCCCGGCGAACTCCCGGCGCTCCTCGGCGGAGAGGTGTCGCGCCCAGGGGAAGACCGAGGGGAGGGCCCGCCCTATGACGCGTGCCCCGCCGTCGGCGGTGAGGAGGGCGGCGAGGAGGCGGGCCGTGACGTCGGCGGTCTCCTCGCGCTCCTGGTCGTAGCCGGCGGTCGTGAGGTAGAGGTCCTGCCCGTCGCGGCGGGTGACGAGCAGGCGGTAAGCCCTGTCGAGCCGTTCGGCGACCCGCTTCGAGTTCTTGGAGAGCTCGGAGAAGGACACACTCTCGGTCAGCATGGCCCGACCATACTTCGGAACGTATTCCGAAGTCAATCACAGGGGCCGGACGGCCTCACAGGTACCGCCC
Source organism: Streptomyces sp. NPDC059695 (assembly GCF_042733785.1). Lineage (NCBI taxonomy): Bacteria > Bacillati > Actinomycetota > Actinomycetes > Kitasatosporales > Streptomycetaceae > Streptomyces > Streptomyces sp. NPDC059695. The sequence goes on from NZ_JBHWFF010000018.1 coordinate 152,633, forward strand.
GTACCCGTCGAGCACCTCCAGGACCTCCCTCTCGTCGCCCGGGGGCAGCTGGAGGACGACCTCCTCGCAGCCCAGTTCCTCGTAGTGGGCGAGCTTGCCGGGGCTGGGGAGGACCGCGTACGGGACCAGCTGGAGGGTGTCCGGGGCGCGGCCGGCCTTCTCCCAGGCCTCGCGGAGGACCGGCAGGGACTCCGTCAGGCCGCGGCCGCCGATCGGCATCCAGCCGTCGGTCTGCGCGGCGATCTGCGCGAAGAGCCTCGGGCCGGCCGCGCCGCCCAGGAGGACGCGCGGGGCGCCGCCGGCCGGCTTGGGCCAGACCTCGGACGCGCGGACGGACTCGCCGTACTCCCCCTCGTACGCCCTCGGTTCGGGGGCCCACAGGGCACGCATCAGGTCGAGGCGGTCGCGGCCGAGCTCCCGGCGGGTGGACCAGTCGACGCCGTGGTCCGCGGCCTCCTCCCGGTTCCAGCCGAAGCCGAGGCCCAGGGTGAACCGGCCGCCGGAGAGGTGGTCGAGCGTGGCGATCTGCTTGGCGAGGACGATCGGGTCGTGCTGGGTGATGAGGGTGATGCCGGTGCCGAGGCCCAGGCGCTCGGTGACCGCCGCGGCCTGGCCGAGGGCCACGAGCGGGTCGAGCGTCCGGGCGTACTCCCGGGGCAGTTCCCCGCCCGCCGGGTAGGGCGTCTCGCGGGAGACGGGGACGTGGGTGTGCTCGGGGAGGTAGAGGCCCGCGAAGCCGCGCTGCTCCAGTTCGCGCGCGAGCCGCACCGGGCTGATGGTCTCGTCGGTCAGGAAGATCGTGGTCGAGATCCGCATAGCGGCACGGTAGGGCGTGCGGTGCGGATTTCCGAGAGGTACGCCGGGCTTCTCGCCACCCCTTGACCTGAAGCTTGCTTGAGGTACGAGGCTTCTCGCATGACCACGGACATCATCGCCATCACCCGCCTCTTCGACCTCTACCTCCGCTCCCTCGACGACCGCGGCCCCTTCGACGAGGCCTGGGCGGCCGCGTTCTTCACCGAGGACGCGACGACGTCCACCCCCGCCGGGGACGTGCGCGGCCGGGACGCCATCGCCGCGAACGTCGGCGGGGCGATGGCGCTCTTCGACCGGACCGTCCACTTCGGCTCGAACTACGTCATCGACGTCGACGGCGACCGCGCCACCCTGCTCGGGAACCAGCTCTCCACGCACGTCCTCGCGGGCGACGGCGCCCTGTTCGTCTCCGGCGGACGGACGGAGAACGACCTCGTCCGCACCCCCGACGGCTGGCGGCTGTCCCGGGCCGACCTGCGCATCGCCTGGAAGCAGGGAAATCCCCCCGTCCTTCCCGCACCGGGCCTGCTTGGATGACCCGGTGCTGCATCGCATCGAGACGTACTACGACGCCGTCCCCCGTTCCGCCGCCCGCGCCGAGGCGTTCGGGCCGCTGACCCTCTTCGTGCAGGAGGGGGTGGGCTGGCCGTACTACGCCCGTCCCGCGCTCGGCCACGGGGGCGAGGTCCCCGTGGCGGCCGTGGAGGCCGTGCGGGCCCGGCAGCGGGAGCTGGGGGTGCCCGAGGCCTTCGAGTGGGTCGCGGAGACGACACCGGGGCTGCGGGCCGCCGTGGAGGCGACCGGCCTGACCGTGCACGAGCACCCGCTGATGGTCCTGGAGGGCGAGCCGCTCGCCGTACCGGAGCCCGGGGGCGTCACCGTACGGATGGTGGGCGCGGGCGATCCCGCCCTGGAGAGCGCCGTCGCCGCCCCGTACGCCGCCTTCGGGGCGGAGCCGCAGCCCGGCACCGCCGCCCAGGTGTCCGCGCGCCTCGCCGCCGGTCTGACCCGGCTCGCGGCGGCCCTGGACGCCGGCGGCGGCGCCCTCGCGGCGGGCCAGCACCAGCCCGTCGGGGCCGTCTCCGAGGTCGTCGGCGTCGGGACCGTCCCGGCGGCGCGGCGCCGGGGCCTCGGGCTCGCGGTCACCGCCGCCCTGGTCGCGGACGCCCGCGCCCGCGGGGCGGAGCTCGTGTTCCTGACGGCCTCGGACGCGGACGTGGCCCGGCTCTACGGTCGGCTGGGCTTCCGGACGGTCGCGACCGCCCTCATCGCGGAGGCGGAGGCCTGAGAAAGGAAGAAGAGTTCTCCCGCCGTGTCACATCCCCGGCGCGCGGTCCGTCAGTGCGGTGAAGGCAGCGAACGACCGACACCGAGGAGCGACCACCATGGCGCACACGCCCACCGCCCGGATGACCAACCCCGCCCACGTCCTGGCCGGCGCGGGACCGGCGATCCAGAGCCTCGTCGAGGCCACCCGTCAGGGCGGAGTCGACGAGTCCGTACTGGAGCTCGTGCACCTGCGGGCCAGCCAGATCAACAGCTGCGGCTTCTGTGTCGACTACGGCGTCAGGAGCGCCAGGAGGAACGGGGTCGCCGACGAGAAGCTGTTCGCCGTCGCGGCCTGGCGGGAGACGCCGTACTTCACCGACGAGGAGCGGGCGGCGCTCGCCCTCGCCGAGGCGGCGACCCGGCTCGCCGACGTCTCGGACGCGGTGCCGGACGAGGTGTGGGACGCCGCCGCCGACCACTTCGACGAGAAGCAGCTCGCCGCGATCGTGCTGATGGTCGCCGTCACCAACCTGTTCAACCGGCTCAACGTCACCGTCCGGCAGCCCGCGGGCGCGGGGTTCTGACCAGCGTGACGTCGACCGGGTCCTCGGACTCGAACGTGAACCCCTCCCGCTCGTAGAGCCGCCGGGCCGCGCTGCCCTGGAGGACCACGAGCCGGACGGGCAGCCCGGCCGCGTCGGCCCGGTCGAGCAGCTCGCGCAGGACCGCCGTCCCGAGGCCACGGCCCCGGGTCCCGGGGTCCAGGTAGAAGTGTTCGAGGTAGAGCCCCTCGCCGTTCTCGTACGGGCGCACCGTCACGCATCCGGCGAGCGCGCCGTCCAGTTCGATCACCGAGGTGTGCGCCGGCGAGAAGCCGTCCCGCAGCCGCTGGCGCACCTTGTGCGGGTCGAAGCGGCCGAGGCGCTCCAGGTCCGGGCGCATGACCTCGGCCCGCAGCTCGGCCATCGGCTCGACGTCCTCCGCGCGGCCCGGGCGCAGCGCCCAGTTCGTTTCACCGTACATGCGCGCATCCTAAGGAGACCTCCGGGTCCGCAGGCTGCCCACCCCGACCCGGCGGTCGTAACCGGACCCGTGCCGTCCGCGTTGGAGCGGGCATGAAGAGGATCCTCACCGCAGCCGCCCTGACCGTCTTCGCCGCCGCCGGTGCCGCCGGCGCGGCGGCCGGGACCGCCGCCGCCGACACCGGCGGCATGAACCTGCCCTCGGTCGTCCCGCTCAGCGGCGTCCTGACCCCCAAGGCCAAGCCGGCCGGCACGACCGGTCTGCCGCCCGCGAACGCGGCGGTGGAGGGCCTGCTCCCCGGACACCGCTGACACCGCACGCAACGGAGGCGACGGGACCCCCCACGGGCCCGCCGCCTCCGCGTTTCTCGGACGCCTCAGGAGGGCGTCAGTCGGCGACCACCAGGGACGGGGTCTCCTTCGTGAGGATCTCGCCGCGGAAGAACGCGGGGCTCCTCCGCTGCATCACCAGCATGATCACCACGCCGAGGAGCAGCAGCCCGACGCCGATCACGAAGACCGAGCCGACGCCGAAGACCGCGGAGCCGGAGCCGTAGGCCGGGTCCCACATGTCGTAGAGCGTCTTGCCGAAGACGGCGGTCAGCATGAGGCCGCCGAGGGCCGGCAGGAGGCCCTTGAAGGCGAAGGAGCGCACGGAGCGGAAGAGCTCGCCGCGGAAGTACCAGACGCAGGCGAAGGCCGTCAGCGCGTAGTAGAAGCAGATCATCAGGCCGAGCGCGTAGATGGTGTCGACCAGGACGTGCTCGCTGACCAGGGTCATCACGGTGTAGAAGACGCCGGTGGCGACGCCGGCCACGACGGTGGCCTTGCCGGGGGTCTTGAAGACCGGGTGGACCTTGGTGAAGGACTTCGGCAGCGCCTCGTACGTGGACATCGCGAGCACCGTGCGGGCGACCGGGATGAACGTGGTCTGGAGGCTCGCGGCCGCCGAGGCGAGGACCGCGACGAAGAGCAGGATGCCGAGCGTGGGGCCCATGACGGGGCCGGCGAGGGCGGCGAAGACGTTGTCGGAGGTCTCCGGGTTGGCGAGGCCGAGGCCCTGGTCGCCGGAGCCGACGGCCATCTGGGCGGCGACGCCGGTGGCCAGGTACGAGCCGACCAGGACGACCATCGCGATCAGGGCGGCGCGACCGGGCGTCTTGGCGCTGCCGGTGGTCTCCTCGTTGGTCGCCATGCAGGCGTCCCAGCCCCAGTACATGAAGATCGAGAGCGAGAGCCCGGCCGTGAAGGCGGCGAAGGACTGCACCGCGAAGGGGTTCATCCAGGACCAGGAGAAGTCGACCGAGGTCTCGAAGGAGCCGGCCTTGGAGATGGCCATCGCCACGAAGATGCCGAGGACGACGAGCTGGAGGCCGACGAGCGTGTACTGGATGCCCTTGGTGGCGGTCATGCCGCGGTAGCTGATCGCGGTGGCGACGGCGATGAGCGTCAGGCAGGTGAGGATGTGGACGGCCTTGTTGTCGTCCAGGGCGGCGATGGAGTCGCTGCCGCTGATCTCGCCCGCGAGGAGCCAGAAGTAGGAGGTCGCGACGCCGGCCAGGTTGGACAGCACGATGATCGTCGCGATGACGAGGCCCCAGCCGCACATCCAGCCGATCTTGGGCCCGAAGGCCTTCACGGTCCAGGTGAACGAGGTGCCGCAGTCGGGCATGACCTTGTTGAGCTCCCGGTACGCGAAGGCGACGAGGAGCATCGGGAGGAAGCCCGCGAGGAAGATCGCGGGCATCTGCAGTCCGACCTCGCCGGCGGTGGAGCCGAGCGTGGAGGTCAGGCAGTAGACGGGGGCGACGGTCGAGATGCCGATGACGGCGCTGCCGAGGAGGCCGACGGAGTTGCCTCCGAGGCCCTTGGTGCGCACGCCGGAGGTGCCGCCCTGAGCGTCGACGCCCCTTACCGTGTCTCCGGCCTGCGGCCGCACGTCCACCTGAGTCATGAACAGGACGTTAAATGCTGCGGTTTCCACATCCGGAGGATCAGAGTCCGCTCACTTGATCGATCATCGCCTTGCATTGCGAGGGCAGAACCGGACACTCGCCAATGATTGAAAGATCGACGAACCGGGCGAGCCGACCAACCGGTAGGTCCGGTGGCGAGTGTCCGATATGCGGGAACCGCAGGTGTGCCCTAAATGTCCGTTTCTAAATTTTCCCGAGGAATTTTCGAGACGGTTCTCACCCCGGCCAGACGACCGCCTGCAGCTCGCTGTACGCGTGCAGCGCGTACGAGCCGACGTCCCGCCCGACACCGCTCTTCTTGAAGCCGCCGAACGGCGCCTCCATGTTCCGGCCGATCGTGTTCACGCCCACCCCGCCGGCCCTCAGCCGGGCCGCGACCCGGAAGGCCCGGGCCACGTCACCGGACCACACGTAGTCGATCAGGCCGTAGTCGCTGTCGTTGGCGAGCGCGATCCCCTCCTCCTCGTCGTCGAAGGGGACGACCACCACGACCGGGCCGAAGATCTCCTCCCGCACCACCCGCATCTCGTTGGTGCAGTCGGCGAGCAGCGTCGGCGCCACGTAGAAGCCCCGGGCGAAGTCCGGGCGCTCGCCGCCCGCGACGACCCGCGCCCCCTCCTTCCTCCCCAGCTCGACGTACGCCTCCACCCGGTCCCGGTGGGCCGCCGAGATCACCGGGCCGACGACCGTCCCCTTCTCCGCCGGGTCCCCCACCTTCATGAAGGCGAGGTAGCCGGTCAGCTTCTCGATCAGCCGCTCGTAGAGCCCGCGCTGGGCGAGCACCCGGGTCGGGGCGGTGCAGATCTGCCCGCTGTAGAAGGCGAAGGTCGTCCCGATCCCCATCACCGCCGAGTCCAGGTCGGCGTCGTCGAAGACCAGCGCCGCCCCCTTCCCGCCCAGCTCCATCAGCTGCCGCTTGAGCGAGCGGCCGCAGACCTCGCCGATCGCCTGCCCGACGGCCGTGGAGCCGGTGAAGGAGACCATGTCGACGTCCGGGGAGTCGACGGCCGCCTCGCCGACCGCCCGCGCCGAGCCGGTGACGACGTTCACCACCCCCGCCGGGACCCCGGCCTCCTCCAGGGCGCGGGTCATCGCGTACACGGAGAGGGGATCCTGCGGGGCCGGCTTCACCACGACCGTGTTGCCCATCGCGAGCGCCGGGGCGATCTTCCCCGCCGGGTTGGCCCAGGGGTTGTTGTACGAGGTGATGCAGGTGACGACGCCGACCGGGCGCCGCACCGCCACCGCGCCGAACACCCCGGCCCGCCCCATCGGACCGGCCTCGTTGATCTGCGGGGGCAGCGCCTGCTCCACCGGCTCCATGGCCCCGCGCGCGTACCGTCGGAAGCGGGAGGAACCGACCGCGACCTGCATCCCGCGCGCGGTGCCGGTGGTGGCGCCCGTCTCCGCCCGGGCGAGGAGCGTGTTCTCCTCGGCGTCCCGGGCCATCAGGTAGGCGGCCCGGTCGAGGACCGCCGCCCGTTCCTCCGGGCGCGTACGGGACCAGGCGGCGAAGGCCTCCCGGGCGGCGGCCGCCGCCTCGTACACCTGCGCCCGCGAGGCCTCGGGCGCGAGGCCGACGACCTCCTCCGAGGCCGGGTCGATCACCTCGTAGTGGCCGCCGTCGGGCTCGGTCCACTCCCCGCCGATGAAGAGCTTCTCGGTCCTCGGGTTCCGCGTGGTCACTGCGTGCTCACCGTCCTCGTGTCACGGCCCGAGCGCAGCACCCTGCCCGGGATCGCGCCGGTCACCTCGTCGTCCCGCACCGTCTCCACGCCGTTGACCCGCACCGACACGATCCCGACCGCCCGCGAGTCCAGGCGCGGGCTGTCCCCCGGCAGGTCGTGCACGAGGGTCGCCGGGCCCGCGTCGATCCGCTCCGGGTCGAAGAGGACCAGGTCGGCGTGGAAGCCGTCCGCGATCCTGCCGCGCTCCCGGAGCCCGAAGAGCCGGGCCGGGTCGTCGCTCAGCATCTTCACGGCCCGCTCCAGCGGGACCAGCCTCCGGCCGCGCAGACAGTCCCCGAGGAAACGGGTCGTGTACGGCGCCCCGCACATCCGGTCCAGGTGCGCGCCCGCGTCCGAGCCGCCCAGCAGCACGTCCTCGTGGTCCCAGGTCTCCCGGCGCAGCGCCCAGGAGGCCGGGTCGTTGTCGCTGGGCATCGGCCACAGGACGGTCCGCAGGTCGTCGTTGGCGCAGATCTCGACGAGGGCCTGGAAGGGGTCCTGGCCGCGCTCGGCCGCGATGTCGCCGACGACCCGGCCGGTGAGTCCCTCGTTCTCGCGGCTGTACGTGTCCCCGATGACGTACCGGCCGAAGTGGGCGAGGCGCCGGAAGACGCCGGCCTCCTTGGAGTCCGCGCGCCGCAGCATCCCGGCCCGCACCTCGGGGTCGCGGAGCTTCGCGATCCGCTCGGGCACGGGGAGCGCGAGGATCTCGCCCCACCCCGGGATCAGGTTGAGGGCGCAGAACGTGCCGAGGGACATGTTCATGGGGGTGAGGATCGGCATCGTGAGGGCGACGATCCGGCCGCCCGACTTGCGGGCCCGCTCGGAGGCGGTCAGCTGGCGCGGGACGCGCTCGGGGACGGCGGCGTCGATGGTGAGGACGTTCCAGTTGAGGGGCCGCCCCGCGGCGGCGGTCATCTCGACGAACAGCTCGATCTCGTCGTCCGAGAACTGGTCCAGGCAGCCGGCGAGGATCGCCTCGATCTGCGTCCCCTCGTGCTCGCCGACCGCCCTGGACAGGGCGATGAGCTCGGCGGGCGTGGCGTGCCGGGAGGCGACGGGCGCGCCGTCGCCGTCGGAGTGGGTGGCGGACTGGGTGGTCGAGAGCCCCCAGGCCCCGGCCTCCATGGCCTCCTTGAGGAGGTCGACCATCTGCCGCAGCTGCTCGGGGGTGGGCTGTCCGCCGACCGCGTCCGCGCCCATCACGTACCGGCGCAGGGCGCAGTGGCCGACCATGAAGCCGGCGTTGACGGCGATCCGGCCGTCGAGGGCGTCCAGGTACTCGGCGAAGGAGGACCAGCCCCAGTCGACGCCGTCCTCCAGGGCCTTGAGGGCCATGCCCTCGACCTTCGACATCATGCGGCGCGTGTAGTCGGCGTCCTCGGGGCGGTCCGGGTGGAGCGGCGCGAGGGTGAAGCCGCAGTTGCCGCCGGCGACGGTGGTGACGCCGTGGTTCATGGACGGGGTGGCGTACGGGTCCCAGAACAGCTGGGCGTCGTAGTGGGTGTGCGGGTCGACGAAGCCGGGGGCGAGGACGAGGCCGGTGGCGTCCTCGGTGGTCCGGGCCGTCGCCGTGCCGGGGACGGGGAAGACGATCCGCCCGTCGCGTATGCCGACGTCGGCGACGCGGGCGGGGGCGCCGGTGCCGTCCACGACGGTGGCGCCCGTGATCAGGTGGTCGAGCATGACGGTCCTCTCTGTCCTTGCGCACGGGTGTGCCCCGGACCGGGGCCGCCGCGGAACGGCCTCCGGCCGGGGCCGGTACGGGGCGGCGATCCGGGAAGACACCACCCCGCGCTTCGGTTACGGGCCGGCGGGCCGCCCGTTGCGGGCCTTCGCCCCGCCCCGTTGTGGGCAATCGTTCCGCCGGGGCGGAACGGGTGGGCACAACGGAACGGCGCCCCTTGCCGGGCCTAGGCTCCCGCGCCCTGACCCGCACCACCTGGTGCGGCGTACTCGTGGTGCGGGTCCAGGCGCGGAACGCGGAGGCGCCGCGAGAAGGCGCCGTCCCGTGTGCCCACCCGTCCCGCCCAGCGGGACGATTGCCCACACGGGCAGCGGCCCGAGCCGCCACACGGCAGCGGGCGAACGCACACGGGCAGCGGGCGAAGGCACACGGGCGCGGGCGAGGCGCGCGGGCGCTACGAGCCCGACGACTGGCGCATGCGGGTCGTGCGGTGGACCGGGTCCGTGTCGATGCGGGGAATCACGTGCTCCCCGATCAGCTTGATCGAGTTCATCGTGTCCTCGTACGAGATCCCGATCGGAAGCCCGAAGGACAGCTGGTCCGCCCCGGCCTGCTCCCACCGCTTGCACTGGGCGAGGACCTCCGACGGGTCGCCGCAGATCATCAGCTCCTCCTGGATGAGGAGTTCGATGATCTCGGCCGAGTACTCGGGGAGGAGCTCGGGCCACTCGGGGATGCCCTCGGGCCGCGGGAACGTGTCGTGGTAGCGGAAGAGGAGGGACTGGAGGTAGTTCAGTCCGCCGCCGACCGCGATCTCGACGGCCTTCTCGTGCGTCTCGGCGCAGATCGCGGTCGAGGTCACCATGACGTTGTCGTTGACGAAGTCGCCGACCGCCTTGGCCTCCTTGATCGCGTTCTTGTAGGACTCGACGACCCACTCCATGTCGGAGACCTTCTGGACGCTGAAGCCGAGGACGCCGAGGCCCATCTTCCCGGCCATGGCGTACGAGGAGGGGGAGCCGGCGGCGTACCACATGGCCGGGTGGGACTTCCCGTACGGCTTGGGGAGGATCTTGCGGGGCGGCAGCGACCAGTGCTTGCCCTGGAAGCCGACGTACTCGTCCTGGAGCCACATCTTGGGGAACTCGGCGATGGTCTCCTCCCAGATCTCCTTCGTGTGGTTCATGTCGGTGATGCCCGGCATGAACCCGAGGATCTCGTGGGAGCCCGCCCCGCGCCCGGAGCCGAACTCGAAGCGTCCGCCGGAGAGGTGGTCGAGCATGGCGACCTTCTCCGCGACCTTCACCGGGTGGTTGACGGGGGCGAGGGGGTTGAAGATGCCGGAGCCGAGGTGGATCCGCTCGGTGGCGTGGGCGAGGTAGCCCAGGTAGACGTCGTTGGCGGAGAGGTGCGAGTACTCCTCCAGGAAGTGGTGCTCGGAGGCCCAGGCGTACTTGAAGCCGGACCGGTCCGCCTGGATGACGTACTCGGTCTCCTCCATGAGGGCCTTGTGCTCGGCTTCGGGATCGGTCTCGGCGCGCTTGCCGACGTATCCCTGTACGAAGATCCCGAATTCCAAGGGGGTTCACCGTCCTCGTCTTATCTGACGATCCGTCAGATTTCTTGATGTGCCCGACTCTCGCACCACCGCACAGGTGCGTCAATACCTGACACTGCGTCAGAAAAGGCTGACGCCCGCCAGCCATCCGCCGTCGATCACGAACGGCTGGCCCGTGATGTACGCCGAGTCCTCCCCGGTCAGGAAGAGCGCGAGCGCCGCCACCTCCTCCGGCCGCCCGATCCGCCCGAGCGGCACGAGCTTGCGGTACAGCTCGGCCGTGGCCGCCGGGTCGACGCCCTCCGGATTGCTCATGGGGGTGTCGATGGCGCCCGGGCAGACCGCGTTCACCCGGATGCCCTTCCCCGCCAGCTCCAGGGCCGCGACCTTGGTGAGCCCGAGGACCGCGTGCTTCGTCGCCGCGTAGGCCCCGACCCCGGCCATGCCGGTGATCCCCGTGTACGAGGCGGTGTTGACGATCGTCCCGCCGCCGGCCGCCGCGATCTTCGGCGCGACCGTGCGGATGCCCAGGAAGCAGCCGGTCTGGTTCACCGACACGATCGCCAGGAACTCCTCCAGCGGCGTCGAGACCAGCTCGTTGAAGCGGAGGATGCCCGCGTTGTTGACGAGCCCGTCGATCTTCCCGAACCGCCCCTCGGCCGCCGCCGCGGCCGCCGTCCAGTCGTCCTCGCTCGTCACGTCCAGGTGGACGTACGCCGCCCGGTCCTCCCCCAGCTCCTTGGCCAGCGCCTCCCCGGCCTCGTCCAGCACGTCCCCGAGGACCACCCTGGCCCCCTCGGCGGCGAACAGCCGCGCCTCCTGCTCGCCCTGCCCGCGCGCCGCACCGGTGACGAGGACGACCCGCCCTTCGAGCTTTCCCATGTCCGCACTCCCTGGAGATCTACAGGTGGGGGGCGACCTCCGTGCCGAAGGCCGCCATCTGGTCGCTGAGTTCGGTACGGCTCCGGGACCGGAACCGGACCTGGATCTGGTGCACGCCCATCTCCCCGTACGCCCGCAGGGAGGCGGCGAGCTCCTCGGGGCGGCCGCTCAGGGTGCGCCGGCCGACGTCCCAGCCGGGCGCGCCGACGTACAGCGCCTCGGTGATCGCGCCGACCGTGAGCGGTTCGGCGATCCCGGCCTCCGCGCGGATCCGGAGCAGCTTCCCGATCTGTTCGGCGAGCCGGGGGCGCGGGTCCCCCTGCGGCAGCCAGCCGTCGCCCTTGAGCGCGGCCCGGCGCACGGCCGCCGGCGAGGAACCGCCCACCCAGAGCGGGACCCGCTGCTGCGCGGGCCGGGGCAGCTGCCCGAGGTCCTTGAAGGCGAACCGCTCCCCCAGGTGCTCGGGGTACTCCTCGGGCCCGAGGGCCGCCCGCAGCGCGTCGACCGTCTCGTCGAGCACGGCGCCCCGGCGGGCGAAGTCCACCCCGAGCGCCTCGAACTCCTCCTGGACGTGTCCGGCACCGACCCCGAGGACCAGCCGGCCGCCGGAGAGGTGGTCGAGCGTCGCGTACGCCTTGGCCGTGACGAGCGGGTGGCGCAGGCCGACGACGGCGACGTGCGAGAGGAGCCGGACCCGCTCGGTGGCGGCGGCGAGGAAGGAGAGCGTGGCGACCGGGTCGTACCAGACGGTGCTCATCGGTCCGGCGAGCCGGCGCGGGATGGCGACGTGGTCGCAGCTCGCGAGGTAGTCGAAGCCGTGGGCCTCGGCCGCGCGGGCCACGGCGAGCAGGTCCGCCGGACCCGCGGCCGCCTCCCAGGCCTCGGCGTAGAGGGTGCTCTGCGACTGGACGGGCAGCTGCATGCCGTAGACCACCATGGGAACCCCTTATCTGACGGACCGTCACTTCGGCGAGCAGGCCCATGCTCGTACCTGACGATCCATCAGGCAAGGGGTCGGGGGCTCCCGGTGCGCGACGCGCCCCCGCCCGGGCAGCGGGGAGCTGCCCGGGCGGGGGCCTCGGTCCTGCGGAGGGGGCGGGTGGTCAGGTGCCGTCCGCCGCGCCGGCCGCCCGCGCGTGGCGCACCACGGCCGTACCGGCCAGGCAGACGATGCCCACGGCGCTCAGCAGCGCCAGCGCCTTCGCCCAGGCGAAGGTGGTGCCGAGGCTGCCGGCCATCAGGTCGACGGTGCGGGCGCCCGCGACCCCGTGGAGCGCGATGACGAAGACGGCGACACCGGCGGCGGCGGCCCAGGCGATCAGGGTGTCCCGGGCCGCGAGCCACACCGCGCACGCCAGGCAGAGCACGGTGACGACCACGGACAGCGCCTGCGCGTCGCCGCCGGAGCGCAGGCCTTCGAGGTCCGTCGGCAGGTGGATGAGGCCGGAGGCGAACAGCGCGAGGGCCGCCGGCCAGCGCAGCACCGACCGCAGCGCGCGCGAGGCGGTGTGGCTGCCCGGCCCCGCGGCAAGGGCGCCGTCCAGGGGGGACCTGCGGCCCTTCGGCGCGCTTCGGAACCGTTCCGGGGAGGCGGCGGCCGACGTGGCGCCCGCGGGCCCGGGCTTCCGCGCCGCGCCGTCGCCCCCGTCCCCGCCGTCGTCCCCGCCCGCGGCGGACTGCCAGTCGCTGCTGTCGGCGCCGAGGATGCCGACGAGCCGGACCACGTCCTCGACCGGCCGCCCCACCGCCGCGGCGCGCAGCGTGGTCTCGGCCTGGTGGAGGTCGTACCCGGACGCGTTCAGCAGGGCCAGCAGCTGGCGCACTTCGTCCAGCGGGCGCGTGACGGCCGCCGCGCGGAGCGCCACGTCCGCGGGGCTGGAGAGTTCGCCGGACTCCTGGAGGCGGGCCACGAGCGTGGCGACCTCCTCCACGGGCCGCTCGGTGGCCGCCGTCCGCAGCAGCGTGCGGACCGCTTCGTCACCGGACTCCTCCGGGGACTCGGCGTCGGGCGGGAACTCCGGAGCGGTCCGCGACCGCGCGCCGGCCGGGGACTCCGCCTCGACCGTCACCTGCGCCTCGGCCACCGCCTGCGGGCCGGCCGACGGCTCCGGGTCCGTCGGGAGCAGGGTCGCGACCGGAGACGTCGACACGGCGGCGGCCGCTGCCGGCCGGTCGGGGAAGGGGCGCGCATCGAGCACAGGGGACGAGGAGACGACCGGCACACGGGACAGACCCGGGCGGAGCTCTGCGGATTCTGCGGGTTCGGCGGCTTCTGCGGTTCTCGGGGTCTCGTCGGTCGGTTCCAGGGGTTCTATGTCGTCGTCCGCAGGATGGCGGTGCGGGAGGTCGGGGGTCATGTCACAGGCTCCGTTCGTGGACGTCCCCACCGGGGGCCGCCCACTGGCTGTCTCGTGATGTGCAAGAAACGCACACTTGAGTACTATTTGCGCCCAGTCCATGACGCTCCGCCATCAGAGCGCGGCCCCATTGGGCCATTGCGGCGACGAGCGGCCCGGCCCGGTGCGCGGCCGGCCCCCGCGGAGGGTCCGGCCGCGCACCGTTCGACCGGCCCCTACGGCCTCCAGAGCCCCTCCGGGGTCAGCCCCAGGAGGTCGATCGCGTTGCCCCGCACGATCCGCTCGACGACGTCCGCGGGCAGGTGGCCCATCTGGGCCTCGCCGACCTCCTTGGACTTGGGCCAGGTCGAGTCCGAGTGCGGGTAGTCCGTCTCGTACAGGACGTTCCCCGCCCCGATCGCGTCGAGGTTGCGCAGCCCGAACGCGTCGTCGAAGAAGCAGCCGAAGACGTGCTCGGCGAAGAGCTCGGACGGCGGGCGGGTGACCTTGTCGGCGACGCCGCCCCAGGCCCGGTTCTCCTCCCAGACCACGTTCGCGCGCTCCAGGATGTACGGGATCCACCCGATCTGCCCCTCGGCGTACATGATTTTCAGGTTCGGGAAGCGCTCGAACTTTCCGCTCATCAGCCAGTCGACCATCGAGAAGCAGCAGTTCGCGAAGGTGATGGTGGAGCCGACGGCCGGCGGGGCGTCGGCCGAGGTGGACGGCATCCGGCTGGACGAGCCGATGTGCATGGCGATGACCGTGCCGGTCTCGTCGCAGGCCCGGAAGAAGGGGTCCCAGTGGTCCGTGTGGACCGACGGGAGCCCGAGGTGCGGCGGGATCTCCGAGAAGGCGACGGCCCGGACCCCGCGCGCGGCGTTGCGGCGGACCTCGGCGGCGGCGAGCTCCGGGTCCCAGAGCGGGATGAGGGTGAGCGGGATCAGCCGCCCCTGCGCCTCGGGCCCGCACCACTCCTCGACCGTCCAGTCGTTGTACGCGCGGACGCAGAGCAGCCCGAGCTCGCGGTCGGCCGCCTCGGTGAAGGTCTGGCCGCAGAAGCGCGGGAAGGTGGGGAAGCAGAGCGCGGACTGGACGTGGTTGACGTCCATGTCGGCGAGCCGGTCCGGGACGGAGTGGGAGCCGGGCCGCATCTGCTCGTAGGTGATGACTTCGAGGCGTATCTCGTCCCGGTCGTAGCCGACGGCGGTGTCGAGCCGGGTGAGGGGCCGGTGGAGGTCCTCGTACACCCACCAGTCGCCGATCGGGCCCTCGTCCCCCTTGGCGCCCATGACCGGGGCGAACCTGCCGCCGAGGAAGGTCATTTCCCTGAGCGGGGCGCGGACGATCCGGGGGCCGGTGTCGTGGTACCGGGACGGGAGCCGGTCCCGCCAGACGTGCGGGGGCTCCACGGTGTGGTCGTCCACCGAGATGATCTTCGGGAAGGTCTCCATGACTTTCACGGTAGCGCCGATCTGACGGCCCGTCAGCAATCGCGACCCAGAACGCCCCGTGTTACGGCCTCGCAACGGCTGACCCGATGCTGACGGACTCCCTCCGGACAAGGCAGACTGTCCAGGGCGAAACCAGCGGCAGGGGCAGGGGGAGCGATGGACCGTGAGAACGGGCCGCGAGTTCCGGCGCGGTTCCCGGGCGGGAACGACGCCAAGGCCGAACCCGCTGTGCCCGCACAGCGGAACGGCCGGACGACGGCCGCCGACGGTGCCGGCGAGCGCCCGGCGGACACCACCGGCACCACGGCGACGGCCTCGGCCGGACCGCCCTCCGGCGGCGGACTGCGCTTCGGCGTGCTCGGCCCCGTCCGCGCCTGGCGCGACGGCGAACCCGTCCCCACCGGCTCGCCGCAGCAGCGCGCCCTGCTCGCCGCGCTGCTCCTGCGCGGCGGCCGCACCGCCACCGCGCACGAACTGATCGACGCGCTCTGGGGCGAGGAACCCCCCTCCCAGGCACTCGCCGCGGTCCGCACCTACGCCTCCCGGCTCCGCAAGGCCCTCGACCCGAAGGTCCTGGTCAGCGAGTCCGGCGGCTACGCGCTCCGGACGACCGCGCTGGACGTGACCGCCGCCCAGGAACTGGCCGCCGAGGCGGACCGGCTCCGCGCCGCCGGGGACCGCGCGGCCGCCCGCGAGCGGCTCGCCGAGGCGCTGGACCTGTGGGACGGCGAGGTGCTGGCGTCCGTACCCGGCCCGTACGCCGAGACGCAGCGGACCCGCCTGGAGGAATGGCGCCTCACCCTCCTGGAGACCCGCCTGGACATCGACCTGGAGGTCGGCGCGCACGCGGAGGCCGTCTCCGAGCTGACCGCGCTCACCGCCGCGCACCCCCTGCGGGAGCGCCTGCGCGAACTGCTCATGCTGGCGCTCTACCGCAGCGGACGGCAGGCGGAGGCGCTCGCGGTGTACGCGGACACGCGCCGGCTCCTCGCGGACGAGCTGGGCGTCGACCCGACGCCGGAACTCTCCCGCCTCCAGCAGCGCATCCTCCAGGCCGACGCCGAACTCGCCCGCCCGGTCGAGGAGCCGGCCCCCACGGCCGCGCCCGTCGCACGCCCCGCCCAGCTCCCGGCGACCGTGCCGGACTTCACGGGCCGCGCCGCCTTCGTACGGGAACTCGGCGCGCGGCTCGCCACCGCCGAGGGCCACGTCATGGCGGTCTCGGCGCTCGCGGGCATCGGCGGCGTCGGCAAGACCACGCTCGCCGTGCACGTCGCGCACGAGGCCCGGCCGCACTTCCCGGACGGCCAGCTGTACGTGGACCTCCAGGGCGCGGGCAGCGGCGCCGCGGCACCGGAGACGGTCCTCGGCTCGTTCCTCCGGGCCCTCGGCACCGCGGACTCGGCCATCCCGGACTCGCTCGACGACCGGGCCGCGCTGTACCGCTCGACGCTGGACGGCCGCCGGGTCCTGGTCCTCCTGGACAACGCCCGTGACGCGGCGCAGATCCGCCCCCTCCTGCCCGGCACCGCGGGCTGCGCGGCGCTGGTGACGAGCCGCATCCGCATGGTCGACCTGGCGGGCGCGCACCTGGTGGACCTGGACGTCATGTCCCCCGAGGAGGCGCTCCAGCTGTTCACGAGGATCGTGGGCGAGGAGCGGGTCCAGTCGGAGCGCGAGGCGGCCCTGGACGTGGTGGCGGCCTGCGGCTTCCTGCCGCTGGCGATCCGCATCGCGGCCTCCCGTCTGGCGGCCCGGCGCACCTGGACGGTCTCGGTCCTGGCGGCGAAGCTCGCGGACGAGCGCCGCCGGCTCGACGAGCTCCAGGCGGGCGACCTCGCGGTCAAGGCCACCTTCGAGCTCGGCTACGGCCAGCTGGAACCGGCCCAGGCCCGCGCCTTCCGCCTCCTGGGCCTGGCGGACGGCCCGGACATCTCGCTGGCGGCAGCGGCGGCGGTCCTGGACCTGCCCCTGTGGGACTCGGAGGACCTGCTGGAGGCCCTGGTCGACACGTCGCTCCTGGAGTCCGCGGCGCCCGGCCGCTACCGGTACCACGACCTGGTCCGCCTCTACGCGCGTGCGTGCGCGGACCGCGACGAGCAGCCCCCGTCGGGGAAGGAGGCGGCCCTGTCGCGCCTCCTGGACTTCTACCTGTCGACGGCGGCCCGGGTGTACGCCATCGAACGCCCCGGCGACCGCCTGGTCGACCACCTGGAACCCACCTCGTACGAGGGCCTCACCTTCACCGACCGCCACGAGGCCCAGGACTGGCTGTACACGGAGGCTCACTGCCTCCTGGCCACGGTCCGCCAGTCGGCCTCGTCCCCGTCCGCCCTCCGCCGCGGCGTGGACCTGCTGTGGGCGTCCCTGGACCTGGCGGAATCGGGTGCGAACTCCCGCGAGTACGAGGCGGTGGCGACGGTCCTGCGGGAGGCGGCGAACAAGGCGGCGGACGTCCGCGCGGAGGGGCGCGCGGCGCTGACCCTGGCGTACGTCCAGCACGTGGCGGGACGGTTCGACCAGGCCGACGGCCACGCGCACGAGTCGATGGACCTCGCCGCCGCGACGGGCGACGACCTTCCGCTGTGCTGGGCGGCCAACGCCCTGGGCATCATGGCGCTCTACCAGGGACGCAACGCCGACGGGGAACGCTTCCTCACCCAGGCCACGGCGTCGTTCCGCGCCTGCGACGACGCGGCCGGTGAGGCCAGCGCCCTGTGCAACCTCTCCCGGATCCACCTGGCCATGGGGCAGACGGACATCGCGGTCGAACTGGCCCAGCGGGGAACCGCCATGTACGACGCCATGGGACACGCCCTGAAGGGCGCCAACGGCCGCTACGCGCTGGGACTCGCGCTGACGCAGAGCGGGCAGCTGGTCGAGGCCGCCGCCCGGCTCACCGAGGCCTTCGAGGTGTTCCAGGACAGCCGACAGCGCCTCTGGGAGGGCATGTCGCTCTTCCGGATCGCCGAAGTGGACATCGCCGCCCGCCGCTTCGCCCAGGCCGCGTCCCACTCCGAGACGGCACTGGTCGTCCTCAGGGGAGTGGGCGGCGAGTGGCGGCGCGGGCAGGTCCTCGTCGTGCTGGGACGCGCGCTGTCCGGCATAGGGCAGCACGGGCGGGCACAGGTCTGCTGGCGGGAAGCCCTCGACATCTTCGTGGAGCTGGGCTCGCCGGAGGAGGCCCAGGTGCGCGCCCTGCTGCTGGAGACGGCCGCGGCCTGACCACTGAGCTGCCCGTTCATCGTTCGTTTATGGCCGTGCGGCAGTCTTCACTCATCGATCCGCCGCGTCGGGGGGCAGACGGGTCGATGGATTGGCCGTCACACCGTCGCACTAGGGTGAACGGCTCCGAGTGGGCCCTCCGGCTGTCCACGGGGGAACGGCTGGCAGGGCCCACTCGCCCCATCCGAAGTCATCACGGGAGTTGATCAACATGGCCGACCTGGACCCGACCACCCCCATCGCCAAGCCGACGAACATGCACGCCACCGGCGAGGACATCGTCAGCAAGAACATGCACGCGACGGACGCTCCGCTCGCCGACGCCGTGGCCGAGAAGCTCGGCATCAACGGCAACATGCACGCCACCACGGAGCCCATCGACGGCAGCGGCGGCACGGCCACCACGGACAACATGCACGCCACCACGGAGCCGGCCAAGTAGACCATCCCGACGGGGAACGGCCAGGCGGCGACTTCGGGGGAGCCGCCCGGCCGACCGGGAAGGTCCGGTCGACGGGGGAGCACACGGACTCGGGGGACGCCCGACGGAACCAGGGGGGATCCGTCCGGGCAGGGCCCGTGCGCAACGCGATCGGACCACCGCGACTGGAGGGGGCGCGCGCGATGGCGGCCCCCCACCGCCGCGGGGCGCCCCCGGACGGCGCGGCCCGCCCGGGCGGGGCGGGCGCCCGGGATCGGCCAGCGGTTCACGGGTCCGGGC
>NZ_JBHWFF010000018.1:171315-178740 GCF_042733785.1 Streptomyces sp. NPDC059695
GGGGGCCCCCCCCGCCTCCGCGGGGGTGGACGCGGCGCCCCCCCCCGGCCCCCCCCCCCCGCCCCCCCCCCGCCCGGGGGGGGCCCCCCCCCCCCCCCCCCCCACCCCGTCGGTTCGGCACACGACGGGACCGTCCGCGCCGTGCGCGGCCGGGCCCCGCTCCCCCCGACCACGCCCGTACGCATCGCCCCGCCTCCACGGAAAGTTGGACATGACCCGCACGAAGCGCTTCCTCATCGGCGCCGTCCTCGCCGCCGCCGCCCTCGCCGTCGCCGCCGTCGTCGCCTCTCCGGCACCGGCCGACCCGCACCTCACCGGTGCTCCGCCCACGAAGGACGTCCCGGCCACGGACCTCGGCACGGACAACATCCACGCGACCTGATCGCCGCCGCCGGACCGGGCGTCCACGCCGGCACCGCCGGTGAGGGGCCCGCCCCGCCGACGGGCCGGCGTCCGTCCGGGAGGCGTGGCACCCGACGCGCCTCCCCGTCCGTCACCCCGTCGCCGCCCGCTCCCTCAGCTCCCCCTTCACCACCTTCCCGCTGGCGTTCCTGGGCAGTTCCGGCACGAACTCGACCTCGCGCGGGACCTTGTAGTTCGCCATCTCCCGGCGCGACCAGGCGATCAGGTCGTCCGCCGTGACCCGGGCCCCCGCCCGCCGGACCGCGTAGGCCTTGCCGACCTCGCCCAGGCGCGGGTCCGGGATGCCGATGACGGCGACGTCCGCGATGTCGGGGTGCAGGCCGAGGAGCTGCTCGATCTCGGCAGGGTAGGCGTTGAAGCCGCCCACGATGAACATGTCCTTCAGCCGGTCGGTGATCCGGAGGTTGCCGGCCTCGTCCAGGACGCCGATGTCGCCCGTGTGCAGCCAGCCGTCCGCGTCGATCGCCGCCGCCGTCGCCGCCTCGTCCTCGAAGTAGCCGCTCATGACGTGGTGGCCGCGGACCAGGACCTCGCCGGAGTCGGAGAGCCGGACCTCGGTGCCGGGGATCGGGCGGCCCGAGGTCGTGGCGACGGTCTCGTCGGGGTCGTCGCGGCGGCACATGGTGACGACGCCGCTCGCCTCGGAGAGGCCGTACGCGGTGAGGACCGTCCCCACGCCGAGCTCGTCGCGCAGGCGCTCGACGAGCCGCAGCGGGACCACGGCCGCGCCCGTGACGACCAGGCGGAGGGTGGAGGGCCCGGCCGCGGGGCGGGACGGGTGGTCCAGGAGCGACTGGTGGAGGGTGGGCGGGCCGGGGAGGACGGTGATGCGTTCGGCGGCGATGTTGGCGAGGACGGTGTCCACGGTGAAGACGGACTGCGGGACGATCACCGCGCCCCGCATCAGGCAGGCGAGGATGCCGGCCTTGTAGCCGAAGGTGTGGAAGAAGGGGTTGACCACGAGGTAGCGGTCGCCCTCCGCCAGTCCGGCGAGCTCGGACCAGACCGCGTAGCAGCGCAGGGACTGGGCGTGGCTGATGACGGCGCCCTTGGGACGGCCGGTGGTGCCCGAGGTGTAGATGATGTCGGAGGGGGCCGCGGGGCCGATCCCGTCGGCCCGGGCGCGGACGCGGGCGGCCGGGACGCCGTCGCCCGACGCGAGGAAGGCCTTCCAGGTGGTCCACTCGGCCTCGTCGGGCGCGGTGTCGCCGAGGACCACGACCTTCTCCAGGTGCGGGAGCGCGATTCCGGAGCGGCGCAGGGAGGCCACGTACGAGGTGCCGAGGAAGGTGCCGGTGACGAAGAGCAGCCGGGCCCGGGAGCGGCGGAGGACGTCGGCCGCCTCGGTGCCCTTGAAGCGGGTGTTGAGGGGGACGAGGACGGCTCCGGCGGTGACCGCGCCGAGGGCGGAGACGATCCAGTCGAGGGTGTTGGGGGCCCAGACCGCGACCCGGTCCCCGGTCCGTATCCCGGTGGCGAGGCAGGCGGCGGCCGCCCGCTCGACGCGTGCGCCGAGTTCGGCGTAGCTGACGCGGACGCGGCCGTCGACGACGGCCTCCCGCGGCCCGTACCGCTCGGCCGCCGCCCGTACGAGCCCGGGGATCGTGCCCCACTCCAGGTCGCCGCGCAGGTCCATACCCAACCTCCCTGTAGCTGACTATCCGTCAGATTAGTTGTAGCCTGACGCGCTGTCAGCAGTGCTGCCCCATGAGGAGGTTCGGTGCTCAAGGACGCCACGGCCATCGTCGGCATAGGACAGACCGCCTTCGCGAAACAGCTCCCCGAGACCGAGAGGGCCCTGGCCTGCCGGGCGATCCTCGCCGCTCTCGACGACGCCGGCATCGACCCCTCCGAGGTCGACGCCTTCGCCTCGTACACGATGGAG
Organism: Streptomyces sp. NPDC059695; assembly: GCF_042733785.1. Taxonomy (NCBI): domain Bacteria; kingdom Bacillati; phylum Actinomycetota; class Actinomycetes; order Kitasatosporales; family Streptomycetaceae; genus Streptomyces; species Streptomyces sp. NPDC059695. The sequence goes on from NZ_JBHWFF010000018.1 coordinate 173,624, forward strand.
GAGACCGACGAGGTCGAGGTGGCGAAGGCCATCGGGGCCGGTGACGTCACCTTCTTCTCCAAGGTCGGCTACGGCGGCGGCGGGTCCTGCGCCACCGTCGGCCACCTCGCCGCCGCGATCGCCACCGGGCAGGCGAGCGTCGGCGTCGCCTGGCGGTCCAGGAAACGCGGCTCGGGACCCCGCCCCTGGAAGAACACCGCCGTCCAGCTGCCCACCCCCGGCCAGTGGACCCGCCCCTTCGGCCTGCTCCGCCCCGCCGACGAGATCGGCATGCTCACCCGCCGCTACATGCACGAGTACGGCGCCACCCGCGACCACCTCTTCAACGTCGCCCTGGCCTGCCGCAACCGTGCCAACCAGAACCCCGCCGCGATCATGTACGAGCGCCCGCTGACCCGCGAGATGTACATGACCGCCCGCTGGATCAGCGAACCCCTCTGCCTCTTCGACAACTGCCTGGAGACCGACGGTGCCCTCGCCTGCGTGATCGTGAGCGCCGAACGCGCCCGCGACTGCCGGCAGAAGCCCGTCTACGTGCACGCCGCGGCCCAGGGCCTGCCCGCCCAGCACCACGGCATGGTCAACTACTGGAACGACGACCCGCTCTCCGGCCCCGCCTGGACCGCCGCCCGCCACCTCTGGAAGCAGGCCGACTTCGGGCCCGCCGACGTCGACGTCGCCCAGATCTACGACGCCTTCACCCCGCTCGTCCCCCTCTCCCTGGAGGGCTACGGCTTCTGCGGACGCGGCGAGGGCGGCGCCTTCACCGAGGGCGGCGCCCTGGAGATCGGCGGCCGGCTGCCGCTCAACACCGGCGGCGGCGGGCTCTCCGAGGCGTACGTGCACGGCTTCAACCTCATCAACGAGGGCGTGAAGCAGCTCCGCGGCACCTCCACCGCCCAGGTCCCCGACGCGGCCACCTGCCTGGTCACCGCGGGCGAGGGCGTCCCCACATCGGCGATTCTCCTCAGGAGCTGACATGCTGAACCCCGTCATCGACGAAGACGGCGCCCCCTTCTGGGAGTTCACCGCCCGCGGCGAACTCCGGATCCAGGCCTGCGCCGCCTGCGGCGAGCTCCGCTTCCCGCCCCGTCCCTGCTGCCCGCACTGCCGGTCCTTCGACAGCGAGTGGCGGCTCATGTCGGGGCGCGGCCGGATCTGGTCGTACGTCCTGCCCCACCCGCCGCTCCTGCCCGACTACGCCGCCCAGGCCCCGTACAACGCGGTGCTCGTCGAGCTCGCCGACGCCCCCCGCATCCGCCTCGCCGGCAACGTCGTGGCCGACCCGGACGCCCCCCTGAACTCGGTCGACCCGGCCCGGCTCCGCATCGGCGCCCCCGTCCGGGTCGCCTTCACCGAGATCGACGGCGTCTCCGTCCCCCGCTGGCTCCTGGAGCGCGCGTGAGCATCCGCGTCGAGCGCGACAAGGAGACGGGCGTCGCGGTCGTCACCCTCGACCGGGCGGCGAAGCACAACGCGATCACCCTGGAGATGGCCCGCGAACTCGCCGCCGTCTGGAAGGGGTTCCGGTACGAGGACGACGTCCGGGCGATCGTCGTCACCGGGGCCGGCGGCCGGGCCTTCTGCACCGGGATCGACCGCGAGGACGCCGGAAGGATCCCGCAGCCCTCGTCCCCGTACACGATCGACGACCCCCTCCTCACCCTCGGCCCCAAGGCCAACGACCTGTGGAAGCCGGTGATCGCCGCGGTCGAGGGCATGGCCTGCGGCGGGGCGTTCTACCTGCTCGGCGAGGCGGAGTTCGTCATCGCGGGCGAGGGCGCCGCCTTCTTCGACCCGCACACCACCTACGGGATGGTCAGCGCCTTCGAGACCATCCACATGATGCGGAGGATGCCGTACGGGGAGGTCGCCCGGATGGCCCTCATGGGCACCGCCGAGCGGATCTCCGCCCGGCGCGCGTACGAGACGGGGCTGGTCACCGAGCTGACCCCGCCGGGCGGCGCGCTCGACGCCGCGCGGGCGGCCGCCGCCGTCATCGCCTCCCACCCGACCGAGGCCGTGCAGGGGACGGTACGTGCGCTGTGGTCGGTCGACGGGGCCGCCCGCGCCCAGGCCTTCGCCCACGCCCCGCACCTGGTGACGCTCGGGAACCTCCCGGCGGACCGGCAGACGGAGCTGTTCACCCGGAGGGGTGGCGGACACCGGCTCCGGTAGCGGACGCGAAGGCCTGTTTCAAGGGATCTTCGTTTGATGAAACACCGCGAACTGCGCACGACGCCGATCCGCTGGAACCGACCCCCGGCGCCGCTACTTCTTCCGTACGTCGTACACCCAGCAGTCCCTGACCGACGAGACGGTCTTCGGGTTCTTCATCGCGACCTCGAAGGTCTTCTCGTCGTAGGCCCCGACGGTGACGAGGGCCGTCGTCGAGTCGACCGCCGACCCCGTGGCGCCCTTGAACTCCAGGGTCACCTCGTACGTGCCCTCCAGCGCGTCGTGCGAGGTGATCCGCAGGGTCGACGTGGTGTCCGCCTTCCGGGCGGGCCTGCCCCTTCGCTTCTTCTGGGCGGGCTTCACGCAGTCGACGACCACGACCTCGGCCGCCGCCGAGGTGGGGGAAGGGCTGGCGGAGGCCGTGGAGCCTCCCGAACCGCTGTAGTCGTCGTTGCTCTTCTCGTCGCTGGAGCAGCCGCCGCCCGAATCGTCGTCGTCGTGGGAGCCCGAGTGGCTCCGGCTCTTGCCGCTCTTGCTCTTCCCGCTGCCGCCGCCGCTGCCGTGGCCGCCCTTGCCGGTGTGGAATCCGGTCAGCGCGAGGACCACCACCGTGAGCGTCGCCGCGAGCTTCAGACGCGTCCTTACCATCGCCGCACCCTCGTCCTTTCTGTCGTGTCCGCGCCACACTAGCGCCGTTCCCGCGCCATCTGGCGGGCCCCCCTCACCCGGCGTAGCGTCGTGAACGAGAGCCGGACCGCCGAGGAGGCCGCATCGATGATCCGCAACATCGCCGGCTCCGTCCTGGCTCTCGCCGGAGCGACGGCCGCCGTCTGGAGCCCCTTCCGTGCCTGGTACGACGGCCGTCACGGGCGTGACTACGCCATCGGAGACCTGTTCACCGGCATCACCCAGGCGAAGGCCGACGTCGTGGGGTCGATCCTGCTCCCCTTCGCGTTCGCCGCGCTCGTCACCCTCGTCGGCGTCCTGCTCCGCTCCCGCCTGCTCGTTGCCCTCGCCGGGCTCGTCGTCCTCGGATTCACGGTCCTGTGGATGGTGCGGGTCGGCCAGGCCGAGGGCAGCCTGGCGGTCGGCCCGGACGGCGCGGGGCTCGGCGACGGCGTCGCGAACGCCCTCGGCGGCGGGGTCCTGCTGCTCCTGGGCGCGCTCGTGATGTCGGGGCGGCGCCCGCGCCACCACCGGGTGGACGTGTCCCACGGTCCCGCGGGTCCGGCCCCGGAGCCCCGCCCGGAGACCCCGGCCCCGTACCCGGAGACGCCGTACCCGGGCGCCCCGGACGCCCCGGACGCCCCGGACGCTCCGTACGCGGAGACCCGGACCCTCGACGTGCCCGGCGGGCCGCCGCCCGCGCCGGACCCGGAACGGAGGAATTCGCCGCCCGGGAGCTAGTCCGGGAGCGGCGGGTTCGGGTGCGTCCGGCTACGGGCGGGCCGTCGCGCCCCGGTTGCCGGTCGCCGTGCCCTTGACCGCGTCCAGCGCGTACACACAGCGGTCCTTGCTGCACGCGTACACGACACCGCCCTTCGCCACCGGCGAGCCGGTGATCTCGCCGCCGGTCGCGAGCTTCCAGCGGAGCTGTCCGCCGGTCGCGTCCAGGGTGTACAGGACGTGGTCGGCCGAACCGAAGTGCACCCGGCCGTCGGCGACGACCGGGGAGCCGACCAGCTCGCCGCCCGCGGCGAACCGCCACCGGGGGGTGCCGGTGACCGCGTCGAGCGTGTAGAGCGCGCTGCCGCTGCCGACGTGGACGTTGCCGTCGGCGACGAGGACCGGCTCGGCGGACTGGCGCGGTTCGGTCGCGATCCGCCAGCGGTCCTGCCCGGTGGTCGCGTCGAGCGCGTACACCGTGCCGAGGTGGTCCGACAGGTACACCCCGCCGCCGGTGACCGCCGGTCCCGGCGCGAACGCGGGCGGGGACAGGAACACGGCCGGCGCCTCGAAGTGCCAGCGGACGCGCCCGCCGGCGATGTCGATCGACAGCACCCGGGTCCCGGCGGAGACGTACACGCAGCCGTCCTCGGCCGGAGCCACCCGGACGGGCACGTTCGCACAGGAGGCGGCGTCCCCGATCGGGTAGGACCAGCGCTCCACGCCCGTGCGGGCGTCGAGGGCCTGGAGCCGGGCGTCCCGCCACACGTACACGGTGTCGCCGTGCACCGCGGGCCCCGCCTCCGGGGTCTCGAAGTCGGTCTGCGCGCCGGTGACCTCCCACAGCTTGGCGCCGTTCGAGGCCTCCCAGCCCTGCACCCCGCCGCCGCGCGTCCCGGTGACGACCGTGCCCCGGTCGACCTGGAGGGAGTACACCCAGGCGTCCGTCTGCAGTCGCCAGCGCTCGCTGCCGTCGGTGGCGTCGAGGGCGTACAGCGTGGGCCCGTCGGAGGCGTGGATGCGGCCCGAGGCCACGGCCATCGACCAGGCCACGTCCCGGGTCTTGAACTGCCGCCGGCCGCTCCCCGTGTCCAGGGCGTGCACCTCGAACGAGGTCACGTACAGCAGGTCGCCGTCGACGACCGGGGTACCCCAGACGTCGTTCGACATGCGGAAGCGCCAGGGCCGCCAGTGGCCGGGCTCCGGCGGGGGCTGCGGCGCCGCCGGGTCGGCGCCCTGCGGGGGCACCGGACGGGAGCCGTGCTGCGGGGCGTGCTCGGCACCGTGCGGGCCGCCGCCGGGCGGGCGGATCCAGCCGGTCGCGGGGCCCGCGTCGGCGCCCCGGCCGACGGCGAGCGCCGCGCGGGTGTCGGCGACCCGGGGACCGGGACCGATCGGCACGGTCGCGCCGCCGAGGCGTACGGGACCGCCCGCGCTCTCGACGGGACCGGCGTGCCGGCCGCCGACGGGCGCGTGGTCCGGGGCGCGCTCCGGCCGCTCCGGCGCGCGGTCCGGGAAGCGGGGGTCCTGGCGCGGGCCCGGCGGGTCCGCCG
>NZ_JBHWFF010000019.1:0-80384 GCF_042733785.1 Streptomyces sp. NPDC059695
CGGTCGGCGGGGATGCGGACGTTGTCGAGGTAGACCTCGCGGGTGGGGGAGCCCTTGATGCCGAGCTTCTTCTCCGGGGCGCCGAAGGAGACGCCTTCGTCGGACTTCTCCACGACGAAGGCGCTGATGCCCTTGGACCGCTTGTCGGGGTCGGTGACGGCCATCACGGTGTAGTACTCGGAGACGCCGGCGTTGGTGATCCAGCGCTTGACGCCGTTGAGGATCCAGAAGTCGCCGTCGCGGACGGCGCGGGTCTTCATGCCGGCCGCGTCGGAGCCCGCGTCGGGTTCGGACAGGGCGTAGGAGAACATCGCGTCGCCCTTGGCCAGCGGGCCGAGGTACTTGTGCTTCAGCTCCTCCGAGCCGGACAGGATGACCGGCAGCGAGCCCAGCTTGTTGACCGCGGGGATCAGCGAGGACGAGCCGCACGCGCGGGCGACCTCCTCGATCACGATCACCGTGGCGAGGGCGTCCGCGCCCGCGCCGCCGTAGGTCTCGGGGACGTGCACCGCGTGCAGGTCGTTGGCGACCAGCGCGTCCAGGGCCTCCTGCGGGAACCGGCCCTCCTCGTCCACCGCCGCCGCGAACGGAACGATCTTCGCCTCCGCGAGGGCACGCACCGACTCCCGGAGCATGTCGTGCTCCTCGGAAGGCCGATACAGGTCGAAGTCCTTACCCATGATGTGGAGCTCCCCTAGACGCTTGTGGCACTGAGTACCCTCAGCAAAACACACTCAGTGCCATGACGCCAGAGCGCCCCGACGCTGTTCTGCGTCGGGGCGCTCTGGACCGGTGGGTCGTTCTTCCCGGTGGGGGTGTGCGCGGGGTGATCAGCCCGCGTGGCGGAGCTTGCTCGCGTCGTACTCCACGGCGAGCTGCCGGGCGCGACCCTCGGTCAGGTCGAGGCCGGTCAGCAGGGCCGGCGTGCAGATGCTGGGCAGCAGGCACTGCAGCAGGACCGCGACCCGGTGGAGGAGATCGTTCCGGTCGCAGAAGATCTGGGACATCGTCTGGATCCCCGCGTACGCGCCCGCGAAGAGCTCCGCGGTGTCCGTCACGTCCACGTGGACGAGGACCTCCCCCCGCGACTTCGCGACGGTCAGGATCTCCGACGCCTGATCGGTCCACGCCCGGAAGGGTGCCGAGCGGTCCACGCTGACGGCGCCGCTGTCCAGGGTCAGTGCCACGCTGGCACGCACGAGCGCGTCGTGCTGCAGTCGGTGGGCGAGCAGGAAGGCCTGGTCCGCGAGCTCCTGGAGCTTGATGGCCTGAGGGGCCATCGGCTCGTCCAGCAGCTGGGCGTCGAGCACGCCGAGGGCGAGGTCTTCCTTGGACGTGAAGTGGAAGTAGAGGGCTCCCTTGGTCACCCCGGCGCGCACCAGGATCTCTCCGATGGTCGTCCGCTCGTAGCCGCGCTCCGCGAAGACCGTCGCGGCCGACTCCAGGATCGCCCGTCGGGTCTTGATTGCACGCGCTTGCTGTGCCAAGGCGCCTCCCCGCTGTATCGCTGTCTGTGCTCGTGGTGTCACGTGAAGCATTGAAAAGAAAACCGGGCTGTACGTATTCTAGGCCGGGCGGACCCGCCGCCCAGGGGTGCGGGGACTCTAGCGGATCCTCGGATCCGAACCTTCGCGAAGACCGTCTGCGTCCCAGGAGGGTTCGTTCACCGAGCGGACACCGCGGGCATCCCCACGGGTTTGGACCCGGTCGGCGGACGATCGGTTCCCGTCTCCGCTCGCCGGCCTGCCGCGCATCCCTTCCTCTCTCCGGTGGCAGGGGACCGTCACGCCCCCGTTTCGGTGGCCGAGACGATACGCCAGACGACCATGCTCGCCGCTCCTGCCGGATTCGGGGTACCCGCCGAGGATCAGTTCGTCATGTGGGGCCGGTCGGCGCGCGAGATCGGGGCCCGACCGTCGACCCTCGGGACATCGCCCCGTGGATAAAGTGGGAGCACGATGACACGTTTCCGCGAGAGTGTTCGGTCCCTCCTGCGCGAGCAGGTGCTCGACGCCGCCTACCGGCTCGTCGCCGCCGACGGCTGGGGCGGGCTGCGGATGACCGCCATCGCCCGGGCCGCCGGCATCAGCCGGCAGACGCTCTACAACGAGTTCGGCTCGAAGGAGGCCATCGGCAAGGCCCTGATCCAGCGCGAGCTGGAGGGGTTCCTCGTCGGCATCCAGCGGGAACTCGACGCCCACCGGGGAGAGTTGGAGGCCGCGGCCGCCGCGGGCGTCGGCTACACGCTCCAGCAGGCCGTGGACAATCCCCTCGTCAAGAGCGTCCTGGTCGCGGCGCGCGGTGGCGAGGACGACCTCCTCGCCTACCTCACGACCCGCCCGGACCCGGTCTTCGGCACGGCGATGACGATGCTCGACGCGTACGCGGTCGAGGCCTGGCCCGACGTCGACGAGGAGTCCCGCGGACTCGCCGTCGAGGCGATCGTCCGTCTCACCGTCAGCCACATCGTGCAGCCGGTGGCCCCGCCGGAGGAGTCGGCCCGGCGCATCGCCAGGATCACGGCGCGGATCGCCTACCCGCGCGGCGTCTGACCCGACGCGAAGCGACCGGACCCGACGCGAAGCGACCGGACCCGACGCGAAGCGACCGGACCCGACGCGAAGCGACCGGACGCGACCGGACCCGACGCCAAGCGACCGGACGCGGCGTGACGCGACCGGACCCGACGCGACGCGACCGGACGCGGCGTGAACCGAAGCGGCGCGAAGCGGCGGTAGGGGGGAACCAGGAAGCGGCGGCGGCCGACTGTCTCGACGCGACACAGAACGTCGGGACCTGCCACCTCCTGGGGGAGAACCATGAACCGCCGCAACCTGCTCCGCGCCACCTCCGCCCTCGGCGCCACCACCGCGCTCGCGGGTGTCACCGCCGCCGGCGGGGCCGCGCACGCCGCCCCGGCTCCGGCGCGCCGCCCGCTCCGCGTCCACCTCGTGCTCTTCGACGGCGTCGAGGAGCTCGACTTCGCCGCTCCTTACGAGGTGCTCTCGGCCGCCGGGTTCTTCACCGACCGCCCGGTGGACGTCCGGTACGTCTCGGCCGGCGGGCCCGGGACCGTCACCGCCGCCTACGGGACGAAGGTCCGCGTCGAGCACTCCTGGGCCCCGGACGAGGCCGACCTGCTCGTCGTGCCGGGCGGCGGATACGCGCGCCGGGACAGCCCGGGCGTCTGGGCCGAGATCGACCGCGGCACCCTGCCCCGGGCCCTCGCGGCGGCGGTCCGGCCGGGGCTCACCGTCAGTGCGATGTGCACCGGCGTCATGCTGCTCTCCGCCGCCGGGCTGACCCGGGGGCGCCCCTGCACCACCCACCACAAGGCGCGGCCCGACCTGGAGGCGCAGGGCGGTGTCCTCAAGGGGTCCCGGGTGGTCGACGACGGTGATCTGGTGACCGCCGGAGGGGTCACCTCGGGGCTGGAGCTCGCCCTCTGGCTCGTCCGCCGGGAGCTCGGACCCGACGCGGCGAACGGTCTGGAGGCCATGCTCGAGTACGAGGCGCGGGGCACGGTCTGGGTCCGGCCGGGCAGGCGCTGACGGCGGCGCCCCGGAAAGGGTGAGGCCCGCTGTCGGACACGGGGGATCTCCGGCAGCGGGCCTCTGTTGAATATTCTACGAGATCATCGGGAGTGGTTCGCCCGGACGCCGTCGGTGGCGAAGGGTGTGCGGACGGGGTACATCTCCCCTGAGGCGCGCACACCCTCGACCGCCTCGCCCGTGACGACGAGGAGGCCGCCGTGGAAGGTAGAAGCAAGGGGTTCGTGCAGTCCTTCAACCGTCTCGGCGGGTACGGCTTCGTCGTCCCCGTGGGCTCCGAGGAGCAGGTGTACTTCAGCGCCGAGGACATCGAGGGTGCCGAGCGGACGGTCTCCGAGGGGCAGCAGGTCTCCTTCGTCCTCGTCCTCGGCGACGGCCGCTTCGAGGCCAGGGAGATCCGCCTCTGACGCGGGCCCGGGCCCGCCCGCGCCCCCTGGGTACGGTGGGCGCATGCCAGTGCCCGAGCCCGTAGCGCCCGACTCCGCCGCCCGCCCGCACGAACGGACGCCGGGAGCGCGCGAACTCGCGGCGGCGGCCGAGGTGTTCGGGCTGCTCTCCGATCCCACCCGGCTCCACCTGGTGTGGCTGCTCACCCGGGGCGAGGCCGATGTCACCGCCCTGACCGAGGCGTGCGGGGCCGCGCGCCCCGCCGTCAGCCAGCACCTCGCCAAGCTGCGCCTCGGCGGGCTCGTCACGACCCGCAAGGACGGCCGCCGGGTCGTGTACGCGATGCCGGACGGGCATCTGAAGCGCCTGGTGGTCGAGGCGGTCAGCCGGGCCGACCACCAGGTGACCGGAGAACCCTGGCACGACTGACGTCAACATGTGCGCACTCGTGCACGCGTCGGCTACGGTGGAGACCTCAGCCGTCCGCCGTGGCCGACCGGGGGCGCCCCCATGCTGTCCGTCCTGCGCAACCGCACCTACCGGCGCCTGTTCGCCGCGCAGGTCGTCGCCCTCGCGGGCACCGGCCTGGCGACCGTCGCCCTGAGCCTCCTCGCGTACGACCTGGCGGGGGCGGACGCCGCCGCCGTGCTCGGCACCGCGCTCGCGCTCAAGATGGCCGCGTACGTGACGATCGCCCCGCTCGCCGGAGCGCTCGCCGACCGCGTGCCCCGGCGGGCGCTGCTCGTCTCGACGGACCTCGCGCGGGCGACGGTGGTGCTCGCCCTGCCGTTCGTGACCCGCGTCTGGCAGGTGTACGTCCTGATCCTCCTGCTCCAGGCCGCCTCCGCCGTCTTCACCCCGGCCTTCCAGGCGACGATCCCGCAGATCCTGCCGGAGGAGCGCGCCTACACGGAGGCCCTCTCGCTCTCCCGGCTCGCCTACGACCTGGAGAACCTGGCCAGCCCCGTGCTCGCCGCCGCCCTGCTCGCCCTCGTCCCGTACTCCTGGCTCTTCGCCGGGACCGCCGCCGGCTTCCTCGCCTCGGCGCTCCTCGTCCGCACGACGACCCTGCCGGGGCCTCCCGGGCCGGGTGGCGCGCCCGCGCGCCGGCTCTACGCCAGGGTGGCCCTCGGGGCGCGGCTGGTGCTCGCCACCCCCCGGCTGCGCGCGCTCCTCGCGCTCGACCTCGCCGTCGCGGCCGCCGGAGCCGTGGTCCTCGTCGACACCGTGCTCCTGGTCCGCGACACCCTCGGCCGCTCCGCCGGCGACGTCCCGCTCGCGCTCTGCGCCTACGGGGCGGGGTCGATGGCCGTGGCGCTGCTGCTGCCGCGCGTCCTGGGCCGGGCGGACGACCGCGCCGTCATGGTGCGGGCGGCGTTCGTCCTGCCCGGAGCCCTCGCGCTGCTCGCCCTCGGACTCACCGTCGTGCCGGACGCCGGGTCCTGGCCCGCGCTGCTCGCGGTGTGGCTGGTTCTCGGGGCCGCGGGGTCGGCGGTCCTCACCCCCGGCGGCCGGGTGGTGCGGCGCTCGGCCGACGGGGCCGACCTGCCGGCCGCCTTCGCGGCCCGGTTCTCCCTCTCGCACGCCTGCTGGCTGCTCACCTATCCGCTCGCCGGCGTGCTCGCCGCCGGAGCGGGTCCCGCCGTCTCGGCGGCCGTGCTCGCCGCCCTCGCGCTCCTCGGGGCCGTGGCCGCGGCGCGCCTCTGGCCGCGCGTGGATCCGGCCGAGCTGGAGCACGTCCACCCCGAACTCCCGGCCGGGCACCCGCACCTGGCCGGTGCGGGCGGCCACCACGCGCACGCGTTCCACATCGACGCGCTGCACCGGCGGTGGCCGGCCGCGTCGGGTCAGCGCGGGAGCCGCATCTCCAGGCCGTCCAGGACCACCTCGAGGCCGTAGGCGAACTTGGCGTCCCGGAGGGCGACGGGGTCGGTCTCCGAGCGCGTCGCGGCGTCGGCGTACGCCTCGGCGAGGTGGTCGTGGCCGGCCGCCGCCTGCTGGGCGGCGGGCATGAGGCGGGCGATGAACCCGGCCTCGGTCTCCCCGGAGCGGGCCACCGTGCCGAGCCAGGCGGCCTCCGTGGTGCTCATGCCGATGACGTACGACAGGAGGGTGTCGATCGCGCGGCTCGGCTCGGGGAAGCCGGCCGCCGTGAACAGGGCCGCGAGCCGCTCCGAGTACGCCATCAGGTTGGGGCCCAGATAGGCGAGTCCCGCCTGCCCGAGGGTCGAGGAGAGCCAGGGGTGGCGCAGGGCCGTCGCGCGGAAGGACCCGGCGGCCTCGGTGGCGGCGGCCCGCCAGGGGCCGCCCGCGGCCGGCACGGCGATCTCGCCGGCGACCTCGTCCACGGCGAGCTCCATCAGCTCGTCCTTGGTGGCGACGTGGCGGTAGAGGGAGGTCGCGCCCGCGTTCAGGCGGGCGCCGAGCTTGCGCATGCTGAGCGCCTCGATGCCGTCGGCGTCGAGCATGGCGACCGCCTCGCGGACGATCGAGGCCCGGCTGAGCGCGGGCTGGTCGGGGGCGGACCGCTCGCGGGCCCACACGGACGCGACGGGGTTCGCCTTGGCGGCGGCCATGGTCCTCCTTCACTGCGTACGGCGTTCGCCGCGTACGGGTGCGTCGCGTACGGGGCCACTGCCGACGGGTCTCTGGGTGGGTGCACTGCTCTGCGTACAACGTGCGCATTCAGCGTACAGGTCTCCGGTCTTGCGAACACTGTGCGCAGCTGCGTACAGTGTTCGCATCGAAGGGCGCTCCAAGGGGAGCGAACGAGACCCGAGGGGGAACTCCCGATGGAAACCCGCAACCCACGCCGCTGGTGGATCTTGGTCGTGCTCTGCCTCAGCACCCTGGTCCTGGTCGTCGACAGCATGGCGCTCACCGTCGCCGTGCCGTCCATGACCGAGGACATCGGCGCGGGCGCCCAGGACATCCAGTGGATCCTGGACTCCTACATCCTGGTCTTCGCGGGACTCCTGCTCACCTCGGGAAGCCTCGGTGACCGCTTCGGCCGCCGGAAGGTCATGGTCCTCGGCCTGCTGCTGTTCGGCGCGGCCTCGCTCGCCGCCACCGTCTGCACCACCCCGGGCGAGGTCATCGCCGCCCGCATCACCATGGGCGTCGGCGGCGCGCTGATCATGCCCTCCACGCTCTCCATCCTCATCACCGTCTTCGACGAGGACGAGCGTCCCCGCGCCATGGCCGCCTGGGGCTCGGTGTCCATGCTGGGTCTCGTCGGCAGTCCGGTCCTCGGCGGCGTCCTGATCGACCACTTCTCCTGGCACTCGATCTTCTTCATCAACGCCCCGGTCGTCGCGCTCGCCGTCCTCGCCGCCCTCACCCTGATGCCCGAGTCCAAGGGCCCCTGGCAGAAGCCCGACCCGCTCGGCGCGATCCTCTCCGCCGTCGGCATGACGGCGCTGATCTGGTGGATCATCGAGATCCCGCAGCACGGCGCCTTCGAGGGCCGCTCGCTCGTCACCCTCGCCGTCGCCGTCGTCACCCTCGGCGGATTCGTGATCTGGGAGAACGTCACCCCCGCGCCGATGGTCCCGCTGGTCCTCTTCAAGCACCGCAACTTCAGCGGCGGTTCGCTGTCCCTGACCCTCGTGCAGATCGGCAACGGCGGACTGCTCCTCGTCCTCACCCAGTACCTGCAGTTCGTCCTCGGCTACTCGCCCGTCAAGGCCGGTCTCGCCTTCGTCCCGCTCGCCGTCGCCGCCCTCATCGGCAACGGCGCGGGTGCCGGACTCGCCGCGAAGACCGGCCACCGGATCCTGATCCTCGCCGGCATGCTCGTCATGGCCGCCTCCTTCGCCCTGCTCACCACCGTCGACGCCCGGTCCGGCTTCACCGTCCCGGCCGTCGCCCTCGGCCTCCTCGGCCTCGGCGCCGGCCTTGCGATGCCGGCCGCCGTCGGCGCCCTGATGAGCACGATCCCCGAGGAGAAGGCGGGCGTCGGCTCCGCCCTCAACGACACCATCCAGCAGGCCGGAACCGCCCTCGGCATCGCCATCCTCGGCTCGCTCCTCACCAGCACCTACTCCTCCGAGATGCCGGCCGACGCCCCCGAGCAGGCCAAGCAGTCCATCGGCGGCGCACTCGCCGTGGCGCAGGGCGACGCCGGACTGGTCGCCGCGGCCCGCGAGGCCTTCACCACCTCGATGTCCACCACCTTCACCATCAGCGCGGCCGGTGTCCTCGCGGCCGCCGTCCTCGCCACCCTGGTGATGCGCGACGGCAAGGCCGCCCCGGCCCCCGCCGCCGACGCGGAGAAGGAGCTCGCCGCCTGACACTCCCGCGCCCCCGCGCAAGAGCCGGTGCCCCTGGGCACCGGCTCTTCCGTCTGCCCCACATGGATGCCGTTCGTCCCGAGTGTGGAGTGTTCAGCCGGACCGTGATGGTTCCTCCCGACATAGTGCGGGCATGACACCGACCCCCACCCGGACCCGGGCCCGGTCCCGCAGGGCCCTCCTCTGTGCCGCCCTCCTCGCCCTCACCGTCCAGGCCGGCGCCGCCGCTCCCGTGCTCGCCCAGGGCCCCGAGGGCCCCGGCGGACCCGGCGGGCCCGACTGCGTGCGCACCGAGCGGCCGCTGGACGGCAAGGCCCGCAGGATCCTGGACATCACCCGCAGGGCCAAGGACGACCTTCACCTCAACTCCGTCGAGGTGAAGGTCACCCTCGACGGACGCGAGGTCCTCACCGACGCGCTCGGCGAGTCCATGACCGGCGTTCCCGCCGAGCCCGACATGCACTTCCGGGCCGGATCCGTGGCCTTCGCCCACATCGGCACGCTCCTCCTCCAGCTGGTCGAGGACGGCACCGTCGACCTCGACGCCACCGTGGACCAGTGGCTCCCCGACGTGCCCGAGGCGCACCTCATCACCCTGCGGATGCTGGCCACCAACACGACCGGCCTCCACGACTACGTCACCGACCCGGCCTTCGGCGCCGAGCTGGAGGCGCACCCGTTCCGCCAGTGGACCCCGGAGCAGCTCCTCGCCTACCCGTACGGCCACTCCTTCTGGTACGAGCCGGGCACCAGCTGGAGCTACTCCCACGCCAACTACATCCTCCTCGTCGAGGCCCTGGAGAAGATCACCGGCACTCGGATCGACCGGCTGGTGAGGGAGCGGGTCACCGGCCCCCTCGGGCTGCGGAACACCCGGAACAACTTCACCCCGGACATCCCGCGCCCGGTCCTGCACGCCTTCACCTCGGACCGCGGCCTCTACGAGGAGTCCACCTTCTGGAACCCCTCGTGGACCACCGCGCCCGGCGCGGTCATCACCACCGACATCTGCGACCTGGCCACCTCGGCGCGGGCGATCGGCAGCGGCGAACTCCTCTCGCCGCGCTCGTACCGCACGCTGCTGAACCCGGGCACCGTCGGCCTCGGCGGCGCGAGCCCCACCTGCCCGGCCTCGATCTGCCTGAAGCAGACCGAGGCCAAGCACTTCGGCATCGGCGTCATCGTCGTCAACGGCTGGGTCCTGCAGAACCCCTCGTTCTCCGGGTACGCGGCGATCCAGGCGTACCTCCCGTCGAAGCGGCTCGCCATCGCGGTCTCCTCGACGAAGACCGCGACGACCCCCGACGGCAACACGGCCGAGGTGGTCGCCCAGCGCATCGCGGCCGCGCTCGCGCCGAACGACCCGCTCGCCATCACCTGATTTGCCGTCAGGAAGGTGTCAGGGAGGCCCTGGTGCCGCCGGTCGGCGGCATCAGGGCCTACCCCCGATCAGGCGAGGACCGGCAGCCCGCGGGACGGCTGCCCCCGCCGTACGGGAGCGTCCTCCCCGGCCGGTACGACCGGATCCCGCTCCTCGCCCGCGGTCAGGAGCGCGACGAGGGAGGCGCGGGCCCGGGCGACCCGGGACCGTATCGTGCCGACCGGACATCCGGCCGTCTCGGCGGCCTCTGCGTAGGACAGGCCCAGGAGCTGGGTCAGGACGAAGGCCTCCCGGCGCTCGGCCGGGATCGACGCCAGGAGCTCCGCGAGGGCGATGCCGTCCTCGAACCCGGGGAGCCCGCGCGGCTGCGCCCGCTCGGCCGCCGCCTGCCAGTCGTCCTGGTCGGCGAGGCGGGGCCGGGCCGCCGCGCGCCGCAGGCTGTCCACGACCGTACGGCGGGCGATGGAGAGCAGCCAGGTCCGCGCGGAGGAGCGCGCCTCGAAACGGGGCAGCGCGGTGAGCGCCCGCAGGAAGACCTCCTGCGTGAGGTCGTCGGCGGCCTGCCGGTCGGCGCTGAGGTACGCCACGTACCGCCACACGTCCCGGTGCAGGGCCCGTACGAAGAGGTCGGCCTGGGAGGGGCCGCCGTCCCGGGCGGCCAGCGCGAGACGGGTGGTCGCCGCGTCGTTCTCCGCCGAGGCCGGGGTGCGCGGAGAGCTTGTGCGCGCGTTCACAAGCGGGGGGTGGGTGGAGGTGTGCAGGGCAGGGGTCATCGCCACGGGTCCTTAGGGCAAGAGGGGTCCGGCGCGCGGTTCGGGCGCCGCCGGTGAGTCGTACGGCCCGCCGTACGGCGGGCCGATGCCCGGGGCGCGGCGCATGGGCGTCCGTCGCCCCCGGGGATCCGGCTGTCAGAGGACAGCGATCGCCCGGGGAGGCCCTCTCGTGAGCAGTGCGCGAGCGAGGAGGAGGCGCCGGGGGACCCGCCCGTCACCGGGCCGCGCGCGGCGGATCCGCGGCCGGTCCACGGCCGCGGGCGGCACCGCCAGGAGCAGCCCGAGCAGTCCGAGCAGCCCGAGGGGCCGCAGGAGCCGGGCGGGGGCGGCGCGCAGCACGCGGAACGCGGCCCGCTCGCCGTACGCGAGCCAGAGGCCGCTGAGCAGCGCGGCGAGGAGGTGGGCGGCGAGCATGCCGGCCGAGGACGTCATGTCCGTCATGTCGTGCCCGGCGGACGGGGCGGGGGAGGGCGCCGCGGCCAGGTGCTCCATGACCGTGGAGGTCATGCCGGTGTGCCCCATGCCGGTGTGCCCCATGCCCATGTGCCCCATGTCCATGTGACTGGGCGGCATGTGATTCATCGTCATGTGGTCCATGACCATGCCGCCGTGGTCCGCGCCCGCACGGTCGGCCGGGAGCGCCCCGGCCGCCGACTGCGACCAGGAGAAGGCCAGGTGCAGCACGGACTGGAAGGCGACGGCGGCGGAGGTGACGGCCAGGAGCCCGCGCTCACGCCCGCCCAGGAGCCACCCGGCCAGCGCCGTCCCGGCGAGGGCCGCCCCGAGCGTCGGGCCGGGCACGGCGTGGCCCGACATGAGGATGTGGCCGGTGGCCGCGAGCAGCACGCAGACGGCCGCGAACATCGCGGCGCGCACGGCTCGGGAACATCGGCCTGGTGTCATGGCGCGCCCATCCTTGCACCCCTTTCGGAGGCGTACGGGCGGGCGTCGCCACCGTGGCCGCCCCCTCGACCTGTCCGGCACATGCCTACGCGAGATGTGGTGCGTCCCACAAGACCGCCCCGGGAACTCCCGTGCCGTCCGGGCCGACTTCTCCGGTCGACGGCCGACGCGTCCGGGCCCGGCCGTCGCCGGAGGGGGAGGCTCGTGAGGACCGAGAGAACGGCGACGGGGGTGTCGCCCGGGCGCGGACGGCCCGGTCGGCGCCTGACCGCGCTGCTCACGACCGCGATGGCCTTCTCGATGATGCAGCTCTTCCTGCTGGGCGCGCTCGGGCCCCGGCTGATCGACCGACTCGGCGTCACCGAGACCGAGTTGGGCCTGACGACGACCGTCGGCTTCGGCACCGCGGCGGTACTCTCGCCCCTCGGCGGCCGGATCGTCGACCGGGCCGGTCCGCGCCGCTCCCTGGTCGCCCTGCTCGTGCTCTCGGCCGCGGCGCTCGGACTCGTCGCCGCCGCCCCCGGGGTGGGCCTGCTGCTCGCCGCCGTCGCTCTCGGCGGAGTGCCGCAGGCCCTCGCCAATCCGGCGACCAACAAGGCGATCCTGGCCGCCGTGCCCGCGGCGCGGAGGGGAGCGGTGACGGGGACGAAGCAGTCCGGCGTGCAGCTCGGAGCCTTCGCCGCCGGACTGCCGCTCGCCACGGCGGCCGGTCTCGTCGGCTGGCGGGGCGCGGTCGGGACGGCGGCCGGCGCGGCACTCCTGGCGGCGCTGTGGGCCTGGCGGTCGCTGCCGGCAGATCTCGATCCGCCCGTGGACCGTGCGTCCGCGGACCGTGCGTCCGCGGGCGTGAACGGGCGGAGCGGGGCCGGCCCGTGGCCGGGCCGGGCCGGTGAGCGGGCGGCCGTGCCCGGCGGGTCCGGGAGGTCCGGCGGCTCCGGCCCGGTCGGTGGCTCCGGCCCGGTCGGTGGCTCCGGCCCGGTCGGTGGCTCCTGGCGGTCCGGTGGCTCCGGGACGTCCGGCGGGTCCCTTCCGTTCGGCGGGCCCGTGGTCTGGCTGGCCGGGTTCTCGCTCTTCCTGGGCGCCGGGATCGCGTCCGTGAACACGTACCTCGTGCTGTTCGGCGTCCAGCGCCTCGGCATGGGGACGGCGGTGGCGGGCGCGCTGATCGCCGTGCTCGGCGTCGCGGGCATCGCGGGACGCGTCGGGTGGTCGCGGGCGGCCGTGCCCGGCCGCGCCGAGTGGCTGCCGGGCGGGCTCGCGGTCGGCGCGGTCGGCGCGGCGGCGCTCCTGGTCGCCGCCCCGTACGCGGAACCGCTGGTCTGGGCGGGCGCGGTGGCGGTGGGCGTCTTCGCGGTGTCCGGCAACGCCGTCTCCATGGTGCTCGTCATGCAGCGCTCCGCGCCGGGCCGTGCCGGGCGGGACTCGGCCCGGGTGGCCGCCGGGTTCTTCGCCGGGTTCGCCCTCGGGCCCCCGCTCTTCGGGCGGCTCGCGGAGAGCGGCCGCTACGGGACCGGCTGGGGCCTGGTGGCCGCCGAGTTCGCCCTGGCCGGAGCGGTCGCCCTGACCTGGGCGGCCGGCGACCGCCGGAAGCGGAAGGGGGGCGCCGCGCGATGAGCGGACCCGGCTGGGCGGAAGCGGCGTCGGACGTGGTGTTCCAGGGGGTCGGCGAGACGGCCCGGCAGGTGGGGGACCGGTTCCCGCTGTACGCGGATCCCGTCGAAGGGCGCTGGACCACGACCGGGCGGGGGTCCTGGACCGGCGGGTTCTGGGCCGGGCTGCTGCGGCTGCGCGCGCTGCGCACGGGCGGTCCCGCCGATCGCGCGGTCGCCGACGCGTGCACCGCCCGGCTCGCGCCCTGGGCGGAGGCGGACACCGCGACCCGGGGCCTGATCCTCTGGTACGGAACGGCGCTCGGCGGCGCGGAAGCCGGGCTCCTGCGGGAACGGTCCGCCCGGTCCGCCCTCGCCGCCTTCGACCGGCGCCTCGGTCTCGTCCCGTGGGGAGCGGCGCTCGGCGGCCCCCGGTCACGGGCCCGCGCGGACGGCGTCCCCGGGCTCGTCCCCCTGCTCGCCTCCGCGGGGGCGGACGGTGAAGCGGCGGCGGCCGGCCACCTCCACCGGCACCTCGACCTGTGCCTGGGTGACGGCACATTCGAACGCCCGCTCCCCGCATGGGAGTTCGCGGACGGCTCCGGCTGGCGCGCCTGCCCCGAGCCGGAGCCCGGGTGGACCCGGGGCGAGGCGTGGCTGCTGCTGGCCGTCGCCGACGCGCTGCTCCGCGCGGGGAGTGCCGTCTGGCGACCGGAGAGGCTGTACGGTGCGGCCGAACTGCTTCTGGCCAAGGGAGAGTTCCTGCACGGCACTCTCGTCCCGCCGGCCCGCGCCCGCCACCCGGACGGGCCCCTCGACACCTCCGCCGCCGCCATCGGCGCGGTCGCCCTGCTGAAGCTGGCGCTGCTGCCGGGACCGGCGGCCGCCGCGTACCGCGGGCGCGCCGAGGACGTCCTGCGGCACCTGACCCGGACGCACCTCGCCCCGCCGGGCGCGGCGCACCCGGCCGGGCTGCTGCGGGACGGCTGCTACGACGCGGCCTCGGGCACGGCCGTCCGGCACGCCCTCGTCTGGGGCGACTTCTTCCTGGCCCTCGGCCTCGGCGCCCTGCTCGGCCGGGTGGACCTCCGGCAGGTGTAGGACCGGACCGGCCGACCCGTACGGCCTTCCGGCTCCCGGGCCGGCTGTGCGCGCAGGAGGCGGTCCGGCTCCCGGGTCGGCCGTGCGTCCAGGAGGCGCGTCCGGCTCCCGGGTCAGCCGTGCGCGCGCAGGACGCGCCGGGCGACCGACATGACGTGCAGCTCGTCGGGGCCGTCGAGCACGCGGGCCGTCCGGCCCGTGCGCAGCAGCGCGGGCAGCGCCGTGTCGGGGCCGAGCCCCGCCGCGCCGTGGACCTGGACGGCGCGGTCCGCCACCGACTGCAGGGTCCGGGCGGCGGCGGTCTTCGCGAGCCCCGCCTCTACGTGCGCGTCCCGGCCCGAGGCGACCAGGTCCATCGCCTCGTACACGAGGGGGCGGGTCGTCCGCAGGGCGAGCAGGGCCTCGAACACGTGCTGCTGGACCAGGGGTTGATCGGCGAGCGGGCCCCGCACCCCCGCGCGGGCCCGCGCCCGCGCGCACATCAGGTCGAAAGCGCGCTGGGCCTGTCCGATCCAGCGCAACGCCCGCAGTGTGCGGCCCAGTTGGAGTCGCTCCCCGGCGACGGCGAGGGCCCGGCCCGGTTCCCCGACGAGATGGTCCCCGGGGACGACGACCCCGTCGAACGCGATCTCGTACTGCCCGCCGGCGCCGAGCACGGGCAGCTCGCGCACGACCCGGAACCCGGGCGCGGACGTGGGCACCAGCAGCAGCGACAGACCGTCCCGGTCGCCGGGAGCCCCGCTCGTCCGCGCGAGCACCGTCACCAGGTCCGCGTCGCCCGCGCCCGAGACGAACCACTTCCGCCCCGTCACGCTCCAGACGCCGCCCGGCCGCCGGTCCGCCCGGGTGGCGGTGAGCACGGGCTCGCTCCCCGGGGTGTCCGGCTCCGTCATCGCGTAACAGGTCCGCAGCCCACCGGAGACCAGGCGCCCGAGGACCTCCTCCCGCACGGCGGGCGAGCCGTGCCGCGCCAGCATCGTCACGTCGAGCAGCGTGGCCGACCCCAGGGCGGCCGGGCCGTGGTCGCTGGCGCCCTCGGCCTCCGCCACCGGGGCGTACGCGGTGAGGGGCAGGCCGCCGCCGCCCAGCTCCGCGGGCAACGGGAGGGCCCAGAGGCCGCGTTCCCTCGCCTCCGCGCGCAGCCGGCTCCGTACCGCCGCGGCGCCCGGACCGCCCGCGTCGAGCTCCGGCTCGTACGGGATCACCCGTTCCCGTACGAACTCCGCCACCAACGCGCGCCGTTCCTCCGCGCCGCCGTCCATGCTCACGTCTCCACTCCGCTCTCCTCGGCCCGCTCCGGGAACTCGGCAGAACACCCGTCCGACTGTCTGCCCGGGGAAGGGGTCGGGTGGACCGGCCCGGCGGTTCCCCCGCTCCGTACGGACCCACAGCGCCGGCCACCGCCGCGCGACGAGAGGAGAGGCATGGCGTCCCCAGCGACCCCGCAGACCGTCCGGCCGCTCGACACTCTGGCCTTCCACGTGACGGGACCCCCGCCGCTGACCCGGGTCGTGGACGACCACCTCGGACGGCTCGGAGCCCGGCGGCGGCACCCGGACACAGGGGACCGGGACGCGGCCCCCACGGGCGGGGCGCACACCGTCCTCTCCGGCGACGGCTTCGCCCCCGTCACGGCCCGCGCCGGCTGGGGCCCGCCCGGCTCCGGCCTCGTCGACGAGGCCACCGTCCAGGCGGCGACCGGCGTGATGAGCGTCCACGGGCGGCGCGACGGAGCCCCGCGCGGACTCGCCGCCGACTACCTCGCCACGGCCACCGGCGTCCTCACCGTGCAGGGCCTGCTCGCGGACCTCGTCGGCCAGGCACGCGGCGCCCGGCCGCCCGGGACCCTCACCACGAGTGCCGACCGGGCCGGTCTCCTCGTCGTCTCCCAGTACCTCGCCGCCGCCGGGGCCGACGAGGCGGAGGCCGTCGAACCGGGCCCGGGCGGACCGCCCTTCACCTCCGCCGACGGCGTGCTCTTCGAGCTGGAGACCCTCGACCCGGGCGCCTGGGCCGCCTTCTGGCGGGCCCTCGACGCCCCCGCCGAGGCGATACGCGACGGCTGGCGGCCCTTCCAGTTCCGCTACGCCACCGCCTGCGCGCCCCTCCCCGAAGCCCTGCACGCCGTCACCCTGGCCCACCCGATGGAGCGCCTCCGGCGCGCGGCCGCCCTGTCGGGCGCCGAGGTCTGCCCGCTGCACGCCCTCGCCGAGCGCGCCCGGCAGGACGACGGGGCGGACCCGTGGGCACTCCGGCTCCTCGGACCGGGCCACGCGTCCCCGCGGACGGCTCCCCGGAGGCCGCCCGGAGACGTGCCGGCCGGACGTCCCCTCGCCGGGCTCACCGTCCTCGAGGCGGGACGGCGGATCCAGGCGCCGCTCGCCGCGCACCTCCTCGGGCTGCTCGGCGCCGAGGTGATCCGGATCGAGCCGCCGGGCGGCGACCCGCTGCGCGGGATGCCGCCCGCCTGCTCCGGCGTCTCGGCCCGCTGGCTGGCGCTCAACCGGGGCAAGAAGGCCGTCGAGATCGACATCAAGTCCGAGCGGGACCGCGCCCGGCTGAGGGAACTGGCCGCAGGAGCCGATGTGTTCCTGCACAACTGGGCACCCGGCAAGGCCGCCGCGCTCGGCCTCGACGCCGACGACCTGGGCGCCGTCAACCCCGCGCTCGTGCACGCCTACACCAGCGGCTGGGCCGACCGGATCGACGACGCCCCCATGGGCACGGACTTCATGGTCCAGGCCCGCACCGGCACCGGCGAGGCCGTCCGTCCCGCGGGGGAGCCGCCCGCGCCCTCCCTCATGACGCTCCTCGACGTCCTCGGCGGACTCCTCGGGGCCGAAGCCGTCCTCGCGGGCCTGCTGCTCCGCGAACGCACCGGGCGGGGCGTCCGCGTCGACTCCTCGCTGCTCGGCGCCGCCGACACGCTCACCGCACCGGCGCTCGACCGGGCCCGGCGGGGGCACGACCCGCGCCGCCCGGCCGGCTTCCGACGCCCCTCGCGCACCGCCGACGGCTGGGTCGCGGCCACCGACACCTGTGCCCCGGCCGCCGCCGCGTACGACCTGCGGGAGCTCTCCACCCGCGAGGCCCTGGAGCAGCTGGACCGGCACGGGCTGGCCGCGACCCGCGTCACGAACGACCTGAGCGAGCTGCACCACGACCCGCGCCTGACCGGCCCGATCGGCCGGGACGCGCACGGTGCCCCCGTCGTCCCCGACCCCTGGAGCCACGCATGACCCCGCACCCCGAGGCGTCCCCGACACCGCTCCCCGCCCCGGTCGAGTCCCCCGTTCCCCGGACACCCGTGCCGGCCGGCACCGGGCCGCTCGTGCTGCGCGACCTCCTCCCCGCCTCCCTCCGGCGCTCCTGGGCGGCGGACGGCAGCTGTCCCGACCTCGACCTCTACGGTCTGTTCCGGGCCCGCCGGATCGCCGACCCGCACCGCACGGCCCTCCTCGACGCCCGGGGCGCGCTCTGCTACACCGCCCTCGACGGCCGAGCCCGCCGTCTCGCCGCCGGGCTCGCCGGGCTCGGCATCGGGCCGGGCGACGTCGTCGGCGTCCAGCTCCCCAACCACCGCGACGCCGTCGTCGCCGACCTGGCGCTCGCCGCCCTCGGCGCCGTCGCGCTGCCGTTCCCGGTGGGACGCGGCGTGCGGGAGGCCGAGAGCCTCCTCGGCCGGGCCCGCGCCGTCGCCGTCCTCGCCGCCACCGCCCACCGCGGCGCCCGTCCCGCCGCCGGCCTGCACGCCCTGCGGACCGCGCTGCCCGCGCTCCGGCACGTCGTCGCCGCCGGGCCGGGCCCCGCACCCGAGGGGACCGTGCCGCTGGCCCGGCTCCTGCGCACCGACGCCACCGGGTTCGCGCCCGCCCGGCCCGACCCCGAGTCCGCCGCCCGGATCCTGGTCTCCTCCGGATCCGAGGCGGAGCCGAAGATGGTCGCGTACTCGCACAACGCCCTCGCCGGTGGCCGGGGCAACTTCCTGGCCTCCCTGATCCCCGACGGGAGACCGCCGCGCTGCCTGTTCCTCGTCCCGCTGGCGTCGGCGTTCGGCTCCAACGGCACCGCCGTGACGCTCGCCCGGCACGGCGGGACCCTCGTCCTGCTCGACCACTTCACGCCGGAGGCGGCCCTCGACGCGATCCGCGCGCACGCGCCGACCCACGTCCTCGGCGTCCCGACGATGGTCCGCATGATGCTGGAGCGCCTCGACCGGGAGCCGGGCGGCACGGACACGGTGCCGGCCCCGACCGCGCTGGTGCTCGGCGGCGCCCCGCTCGACGCGCGGACCGCCGGGGCGGCGGCGAAGGCCTTCGGATGCGCGGTGGTCAACCTGTACGGCTCGGCCGACGGCGTGAACTGCCACACCGGGCTCGGCGAGGCGCTGCCGCCGGCCGGCGGCACGGGTGTCGTCGCGGGACGGCCCGACCCCCGGGTCACCGACATCCGCATCGCCGACCCCGACACCCACCGGCCCCTCCCGGAGGGGGCCGTCGGCGAGATCCTCTCCCGGGGACCGATGACGCCCCTCTGCTACGTGGGCGCGCCCGAACTCGACGCCCGCCACCGCACGGAGGACGGCTGGGTCCGCACGGGGGACCTCGGTCTCCTCGACGCCGACGGCCTGCTGCACGTGGTGGGGCGGCTCAAGGACGTCGTCATCCGGGGCGGCGCCAACATCAGCCCCGCGGAGGTGGAGCGCGCGCTCGCCGGCCACCCCCGGATCCGCGACGTGGTCTGCGTCGGGGTCCCCGACCCGCTGATGGGGGAGCGCCTCGCGGCCTGCGTGGTGCCGGCGGGCGACGGCCCCGCGCCCACCCTCGAAACCCTCGGCGGGTTCCTGACCGCCCTCGGCCTCGAACCGCGCAAGCATCCCGAGCGGCTGCTCCTCGTCGCCGAACTGCCCCTCACGGCGGCGGGCAAGCCCGACCGCGCGGCCCTCGCCCGCCGGGCGGAGGCGAGCGAGCCGGGGGCGACGGGCGAGCAGCCGGGGGCGACGGGCGAGCCGGAGCCCGCCGGGGCGGCGCGCGGCGCGGCCTGACGCGCAGGGGCCCGGCGACTCCGGTCACCGGGCCCCTCGCCGCGAAGCGCCGGCGCCTACGAGCCCAGCGCCTTCCTCAGCGCGGCGGCGGCGCCCCGGTACACCTCCACCAGATCCAGGCTCTCGTCCGGGTAGTTGACGATCTCGACCTGCTCGGCGCCGGAGTCCGGCAGGACCGTACCGGTCGACATGTGGGCGTTGTCGAGGACGAACCCCGGCTTCCTGGCGGACAGTTCCGCGAGCCGGGCGGGGGTGACGGCCTCGGGCCCGTACGTGCCGACCGGAGTCACGCCCGCCAGCTTCGCCGACCACGCGGTGAAGACCTGGGTGACGACGACGGGGCTCCGGCCGCCCGGCCAGGCGGCCTTCACCTCCTTGCCGAGCCGGTCGTACTCGCGGTCGAAGCCCTTCCGCCAGGTCGCCGCCGCGTCCCCGGTGCCGAACAGGGCGGCGAGCCGCGTCACTTCGGTCCGCACCCGGTCCGGGTCGTTGTCGAGGTCCACCTCCACCAGCCTCGCCTTCGACCCGGCGGCCTCCTTGATCTTCCCGGCGTACGGCTCGAAGGGCGCGTACAGCACGAAGTCCGCCCCGGCGACGGCCGCGAGGTCCGAGGGCTTCGGGTCGTAGTCGGGCGCGTGGTGCACCGAGCGGGGGACGATGACCGTGACGTCCTCGGCGCCCGCCGCCTTGGCGAACGCGCCCTCCCAGGTCGTCGTCACGACGACCGAGGGCCCGGCGTGCTTCTTCCCGTCCTCCGCCGGGGCCCCGCCGTCCTCGCCGCAGCCGGCGGTGAGCAGGAGCGCGGCACTCAGTGCGAGGAGCGGGCCGAGGGATGCGATGCGGACGCGGGTGCGCGCCATGAGCGGGTTCTCCGTTCGGGAAGCAGATGTACGGCGAGGACGACCGCCCCCGCCGTGAGGACGAGGACCGGCCCCGGCGGCCAGTCGAGCCGCAGGGCCACCAGGAAGCCGGTCAGGTTGACCGTCACCCCGATCCCGATCGCCCACAGGGTGATCGACCTCAGGGAGCCGCCGAGCCTGCGGGCGGCCAGCGCGGGCAGCAGCGTCAGGGCGTCGACGAGCAGCGCCCCGGTGAGTTTGATGGCACCGGCCACCGCGACGGCGACCAGGACCAGGAGGGCCGTCGTGAGCGCCCGGACGGGCACGCCCGAGCACTCGGCGAGCTCCCGGTCGTACAGCAGGAGGCCGATCTCGCGCCGCCGCCACCGGAACAGGCCGGGCACGACGACGGCGAGCACGCCCAGGACGACGAGGTCCGGGGTGCCGACGGACAGGATGGAGCCCCACAGCAGGGCGAAGGCCCCGGAGGCGTTGACCCCGGACACGGCGAGCACCAGCAGCGCCGCGGCGATGGCCAGGCTCATCAACAGGCCCATGGCGCCGGAGAGTCCGCCGGGCGTGCGGGCCAGCGGGGCGATCCCGGCGCCGGAGAGCGCGCAGGCGACCAGGGCGCAGACCATCGGGTCGAGCCCGGTGACCAGACCGACCGCGATCCCGAGCAGCGCGACGTGCATCATCGCGAACCGCACCGGCATGATGTCGAGCCCGACGATCACGACGCCGACGACCGGCAGGGCGACCGCCGCGACGAGCAGCGCGAGCCCGGCCCGCTGCACGGGGACCAGCTGGAGCAGGGTGCCGAGGTCGGGGGCGGAGAGGTGGATCCGGGCCGGCGGGCTCACCGGACCTCCCGGAGGCGGCCGGCCGCCATCTCCAGGACCCGGTCGCAGCGCTCGGCGAGCGCCCGGTCGTGCGTCACCACCACCAGCGTGACGGGGAGCGCGGTGAGCAGGTCGGCGGCCTCCTCCTGGCCGTCGAAGTCGAGGGCGGCGGTGGGTTCGTCGGCGAGCAGCACGCCCGCCCCCGCGGCCACGGCGCCCACGGCCCGCGCCACGTACATGCGCTGCAGCTGCCCGCCGGAGAGCGTGTCGACCGAGCGCCGGGCGAGACCTCCCACGCCCAGCAGCTCCGCCGCCCGCGCCGCCTCCGCCGGGCCGGAGCCGCTGGCGAGCAGCTCCTCGCCGAGCAGCGGGAACCGTCCCGCGGCAGGTTTCTGCGGTATCCAGGCGCAGGCCCGGCGCCGCCACGCCCACCCGGCCGCCGAGCGGGCCTCGCGACCCCCGACCTCGACGGTCCCGCCGACCTGCCGGTGCAGGCCGAGGACGGCGCGCAGCAGGGTCGTCTTGCCCGAGCCGTTCGTGCCGGTCAGCGCGACGCGCTCGCCGGCGGCGATGTCCAGGTCGACCCCGCCGACCGTCTCGCTGCGGCCGTGCCGGCAGGAGACCCCGCGCATCCGTATGTCCAGTCCGCCCATCCACCCGTCCCGTTCGCGTCCCGCCGGGCCCTCCACCGGGGCCGTCGGTCCTGGAGGAGTCGTACGCGGGGCGTGTCGGGTTCCCGCGCGGTGGCGGGCAGGTGGTTGTGTCGGTGGCTCAGGCCCGTACCCCGGCCGCCCGGGCCCCGGTCCCGGGGCGGCGCGGGCCGGTACTCGGACGGCCTCGGGCTCACCCCAGGAGGAGAACGGCATGCGGATCCACGTGACCAGCGTCTTCGTCGACGACCAGGACAAGGCCCTCGGCTTCTACACGGAGAAGCTGGGCTTCGTGAAGAAGACGGAGGTCCCGCTCGGCGACTACCGCTGGCTGACCGTCGTGTCGCCGGAGGCCCCCGAGGGCACCGAGCTGCTCCTGGAGCCCGACGCGCACCCCGCCGCCAGGACCTACGTGCACGCCCTGATGGCGGACGGCATCCCGGCCACGTCCTTCGCCGTGGACGACGTCCGCGCGGAGTACGAGCGGCTGCGCGCCCTCGGGGTCCGCTTCACCCAGGAACCGACGGAGGCGGGTCCGGTGGTCACGGCGGTCCTGGACGACACCTGCGGCAACCTGATCCAGATCGTGCAGCTGCCCTGAACCGTCCCGGCCGGCGGCCCGCCTCCCCGGCGGGGTCAGGCGGCGGGCTTGCCGGGCTGGTCGTGGGTCGAGCAGTGGATGCCGCCGCCGCCGGAGGCGATGGTGTCGATCTGGAGCTGGACGACCTCGCGCTTCGGGAAGTGCTCCTGCAGGATCCCGCGCGCGCGGTCGTCGGCCTTGCGGTCGCCGAACTTCGGCAGGAAGACGGAGTCGTTCGCGACGTAGAAGTTCGCGTACGTCGACACGAAGTCGTCGCCCTCGCCGGTGATGAGGTCGAGGTCGGGCTGCGGCAGGTCGATGATCTCGAACCGCCGGCCGCGGGCGTCGGTGGCCTTCTCCAGGACGGCGCGGGCCTGGTCGGCCGAGCGGGACCAGGAGTCCGGGGGAGAGCCGGGGAAGGCCTGGTCGAGCAGGACCACGCCGGGCGCGGTGAACCGCACGAGGCTGTCCACGTGCGCGTCGGTGATGTCCTGGCCGCGGACGCCCGCCAGCCAGACCACCTTCTCCACGCCGAGCGTCTCGATCAGCTCGTCCTCGATCTGGTCCCGGGTCTTGCCCCGGTTGCGGTTGTTGTTGACGATCGAGCTCTCGGTGACGAGGAGGGTGCCCTCGCCGTCGGTCTCGAAGGAGCCGCCCTCCGCGGTGAGCGGCGCGACCTCGCGGGGGATGTCGTACTTCGCGAGCAGCCTGCGGCCGACCAGGGCGTCGTTGTCGTGGGTCTGCTTGTTGCCCCAGCCGTTGAAGTTGAAGTCGATGCCGACGAGATCGCCCCCGTCCTCGACGAAGACGGGAACGGTGTCGCGGGCCCACAGGTCGTCGACGGGCATCGGGATGACCTCGACCCGCGAGCCGCACGCCCGCTGGGCCGCCGGCAGCTGCTCCGGCCGGGCCATCATGACGACCGCCTCGAACTCCCCGACGGCCCGGGCGATGCGGGCGATGTCCTCCCGTACGTAGGGCAGCTCGTCGCCCCAGACGGAGGCGAGGGCGGGCCAGGACATGAAGGTGCGGGTGTGGCTCTCCCACTCGGCGCCGAAGCGGCGCTCGGGGTCCTGGGAACCGGGGCCGCCGCTCGTACCGGCGGCGGCACCGCCCTGGACGGACTCCCCGGGGCCGCAGGCGGCGGCGCCGAGGGCGAGGGCGCCGCCGATTCCGGCGAACGTCCGCAGGGCCGTGCGGCGGGAGGGGTGGGGGTGGGACACGGTGTGCTCCGATCATGGGCGGGCGAGACAGTCCGGCGGCGGGCGGATCGCGTGACGCGCGGCGGCGGGAATCGCGGGCCTGGCCTCACGCGGGTGGCGGCGCCCGGGAGGGGCGGCGCGGCGGGCGTGAGTGGGGGTGGCCGTGCGCCCCACTGTGGCACTGACCGGATTTTCAGTCAAACGGCCGCACGGTGTGGCGGGCCGGGTGTCGCCCGGTCGGCGGACCGGCCGGGGCGCGGGGCACGACCCTTGTGTGGCAAGGCCCACGGGTCGTCGCCCTCGTGTCGTATTGACTGAAACTTTGGTCAAAGGCACGATCGGGTCCATGTCCTCCACCTACCCTCCCGGGCCACGGCCTGCCCACGCGCCGCCCGCGCCCGAAGACCCCCTCGAGATCGGCGGCTACCGGATCCAGGCCCGGCTCGGCTCCGGCGGCATGGGCGTCGTCTACCTCGCCCACACCCCGGGCGGGCGCCCCATCGCCCTCAAGGCGGTGCGCGAGGACTTCGCCGCCGACCCCGAGTTCCGGCTGCGGTTCGCCCAGGAGGTCGCCAGCGCGAGCCGCATCCACGGCCTCTTCACCGCGCAGGTCGTGGACCACGGAGCCGACGACCCCGTCCCCTGGCTCGCCACCGCCTACGTCCCCGGACCCTCGCTCCAGCAGGTCGTCGAACGCCACGGACCCCTCCCCGTCCGCACGGTGCTGCTCCTCGTCGCCGGGATCGCGGAGGCCCTCCAGGCCATCCACGGCGCGGGCGTCGTCCACCGCGACCTCAAGCCGGCGAACGTCCTGATCGCCGAGGACGGCCCCCGCGTCATCGACTTCGGCATCGCCCGGGCCGCCGACGCCACCGGACTCACCGGCACCGGCCTGCGGATCGGCACCGCCGCCTACATGGCGCCCGAGCAGGCCGTCGGCCTCGCCGTGACGCCCGCCACCGACGTCTTCGCCCTCGGCGCCCTCGCCGCCTACGTCGCCGGGGGAGCGCTGCCGTTCGGCACCGGTCCCGAGTCGGCCGCGCTGTACCGCGTGGTGCACGAGCCGGCCGACCTCACCCACGTCCCCGCCGAACTCCACGCCCTCCTCGAACGCTGCCTCGCCAAGCGGCCGGAGGAGCGCCCCTCCCCGGCCGAGCTGATCGCCGCCGCGCACGCGCACCCCGCCGTCGGCCCCGCCCCGGAGTTCACCGAGGGCTGGCTCCCCGGCGCGGTGCGGGAGGAGCTGCCGGGCGGGGCGACGCCCCTCCGCGCGCCCTCCCTCCACGAGCGGCCCACCCACGCGGGACCGGCCGTCCCGGTCCCCACGCAGCGGGTGCCGGAGCCCCGCACCGGCGCCGACCGCGCCCCCGGCACGCTCCCGGGGCGCCGGGCCCGGCGCCGCCGCGGGCGTACGTCCCTGATCGCGGGCGCGGTCACCCTCGGCCTGCTCGTGGCGGCGGCCGGCGCCTGGTACTACCTGGACGGGACCGGGACGGGCCCTTCGTTCACGCCGGGGTACGCGGACGTCGAGCTGACCGCCCCCGACGACGGCTACGAGTTCGACCTCGGCGCCGGGAAGGTGGCTCCCGCCGAGACCGCCGACTGGTACCTGAGCCGCGACAAGGGCGCGTTCGTCCTGCCCGAGGAGAGCGACGCCTTCGTCGCCTCCGGGTACGTGCTGAGCCCCGAGGACTGCGACCGGGGCATCGAGACGGAGCCCGTCACGAGCCTGACGCTCGCCGACCTCGCCGACGAGCGGCCGTTCTGCGTCCGGAGCGCCGACGGCCGGCGGCTCGTGATCGCCCGGCTCGTCGACGGGGCGCAGGGCGACGGACCGGTCACGGTGGTCCTGAGCCAGTACCGCAAGGACGGCTGAGCGGGGGGCGCCGCCGTCGATCACTCCGCACGCGGCTCCGGATAGGGTTCACCGCATGGCGTCTCGTAGTACTCAGATCCTTGAAGCGGCCGCCCGGGTGATCGCCCGGCGCGGGGTCCGCGGGCTCCGCGTGGAGGAACTGGCCGCCGAGGCCGGGGTCTCCACCGGCCTGATCTACTACCACTTCAAGGACCGCACCGGAATCCTGCGCCACACCCTGGAGTTCATCAACGACCGGGCCGAGCGCTACACCACCGAGCAGGACCCGGACGCCGCGCCCCTGACCCCGCGCGAGGAGCTCGACCAGGTCCTCTGCCTGGAGCTCCAGGACACCCCGGAGGTCCGGGAGAACAGCTCGGCCTGGGGCGAACTGCGCGCGAGCGCCGTCTTCGACCCCGTCCTGCGCGAGGACCTCGCCCGGGCGACCCTCGTCTGGGTGCAGGAGGTCGCCGGGCTCCTGGGCCAGGTGCGGCCCCTGGCTCCCGCGGCCGCGCTCGCCGCCGCGGCCGAGCGGCTCACCGCCCTCCTCGAAGGCCTCAGCATGCGCTGGCTGAGCGGCGGCCTGGCGATCGACCACGCGCGCACCCTCATGCGCGAGGCGATCGAGGCCGAACTGACCCGGCTGGACGCGGCCCGGCCGTAGCCCGCCGGTACGCCTTCCGCGTGCCTGCCCGCCCGCGTGCCCGCGTGTCTCGCCGGGGTCCCGGTTCAGCCGACGTGGACGCGGGGGCGGCGGTTCCGGTCGGACTCCGCCTCGCGCAGGACCTCCCGGGTGACGGGGGCGACCTCGCCCTGCCCGAGGAGGAAGAAGCGCAGGAAGTTGGCGAAGGGGTTGCCCTCGGTCCACTCGAAGTAGATGTGCGGACTCACACCGGTGAGGTCGCGGGCGTGGAGGAGCAGCGCCGCGAGCGCGTTCGGGATCGAGGAGGACTCGACGGTGAGGACGCGGTAGCGGTCGTGCATGACCTCGCCGCGCACGGTCAGTCCCGCCTCGAACTCGGAGGGGTCGGTGACGGTGACCTCGACGAAGACGAAGTCCTCGGTGGTCGGCAGGTCGTTGTCGGCGCGGATCTGCTCGATCTTGTCGCGGTACTCGGCGATGTCCCGCTTGTCGGGCTCGTTCGCGATGAAGCGCGGGGTGCGGCGGGAGATGTCCTGGATGAAGCGCTGGGCCATGTCGTCGAGCTCGATGTGGGTGACGCGGAGTTCGAAGGCGCGGCCGAGGCGTGACAGGAGGGAGATGAGGATGATGCCGGCGATGAAGCAGGCGCCGATCTTCACGCCGTCGGGACGCTCGATGACGTTGACGACGGTGGTGTAGAGGAAGACGGCGGAGATGATCCCGAAGCCGATGGTCCAGCCGCGCTGGCCGGCCTTGCGGGCGGCGATGGTGACGGCGATGGCGGCGGAGCAGATCAGGACGAGGACGCCGGTGGCGTAGGCGCCGCCCTGGGCGTCGACGTCGGCGTCGAAGATCCAGGTGACGAGGAAGGCGACCAGGGTGAAGACGATGACCATGGGGCGCACGGCGCGGGCCCAGTGGGGGGCCATGCCGTACTTGGGCAGGTAGCGGGGCATCAGGTTGAGCAGTCCGGCCATCGCGGAGGCGCCCGCGAACCAGAGGATCGCGATGGTGGAGACGTCGTAGACGGTGCCGAAGGTGTTGCCCAGGTACTCGTGGGCGAGGTAGGCGAGCGCGCGGCCGTTGGCGCTGCCGCCGGACTCGAACTCCTGGTGGGGGATGAGGACGGTGGTGATGAAGCTGGTGCAGATCAGGAAGACGCTCATGATCAGCGCGGCCGTGGTGAGCAGCTTCTTCGTGCCGCGGATGCGGCCGGCGGGGCGGTCCTCGGTGTCGTCCGCGTCGCCCTTCACGTGCGGCATGACGGCGACGCCGGTCTCGAAGCCGGACAGGCCGAGCGCGAGTTTGGGGAAGACGAGGAGGGCGACGCCGACCATGGCGAAGACGTTGCCGTGTTCCGCGGTCAGCGCGGCGGTCCAGTCGGTGACGACGTGGCCTTCGGTGATGACGTGCCAGAAGCCGCTGATGACGACGACCACGTTGAGGCCGAGGTAGATGCCGACCAGGACGACTGCGACGCCGATGGCTTCGAGGAAGCCCTTGAGGAACACGGCGCCGAGCAGGGCGATCAGCACGAGCGTGATGATCATCTGCTTGTTGTGGAGGGCCTCTTCGAGGTGGGGGTTCTCGACGAGGTGGGTGGAGGCGTCGGCTGCGGAGAGGGTGATGGTGATGAGGAAGTCGGTGGCGGCGAAGCCGAGGAGGGTGAGGACGAAGAGCTTGCCCTTCCAGAAGGAGAGCAGTCGCGACAGCATCGCGATCGAGCCCTCGCCGCGCGGGCTCTCCTCCGCCACCCGCCGGTAGACGGGCAGGGCGCCGGCGAGGGTGACGATGACCAGGACGACGGTGGCGACGGGGGAGAGCAGGCCGGCGGCCAGGGCCGCGATGCCGGGCTGGTAGCCGAGGGTGGAGAAGTAGTCGACACCGGTCAGGCACATCACCCGCCACCAGCGCTGCCCCTTGTGTCCGGCGTCCGGGGCCGACTCCAGGGGCCGGGAGGGCTTGCCCTTCCCCATGTCGGAGAGGCCCTCCAGCATCCACGCGCGCAATCGTCCGGTGCGGGCGTCGTTCGTGGTGGCCATCGGGTGTCCCTGGGGGTTCGGTGAGCGTCGGTTTTCGGCCATCCGACGGACGGCCGGGCAAGCCTAAGCAGACCGCGGGCCACCGGTCCGGGGTCACGCGTCAGGGAAGCGTCAAGATCCCCCTGTCGGACGTCATGCTTGTCACACCGGCACCTTCCACGGCCCCCCGAGGGGCGTCAGCGGCTGCCGAAGACCTGCGTCCAGTAGGGGCCGCCGGAGGAGTGCAGGCCGATTCCGATCTCCTTGAAGTCGCAGTTCAGGATGTTCGCCCGGTGGCCGGGACTGTTCATCCAGGAGTCCATGACCTGCGCGGGGGTGGTCTGGCCCTGCGCGATGTTCTCGCCGTACGTCGACCAGGCGTATCCGGCGGCCGTGACGCGCTCGCCGGGGCCGTCGCCGTCGGGGTTGGTGTGGTCGAAGAAGTTCCGCGCGGCCATGTCGTCGGAGTGGCCCTGGGCGGCCTTGGTCAGCAGGGGGTGCTCCGTGAGCGGCCCGCAGCCGGCCTTGGACCGTTCGGTGTTGACGAGATCGATCACCTCCTGCTGCGTGGATCCCGAACCGGAACCCGAACCGGAACCGGTGGTGGATCCCGAACCCGAGCCCGAACCCGACCCGGAGGTCGGCCGCGGGGCGGTGGGGGCGGTGTCGGGAGCGGGCGGGGCCGTACGGGTCGGCCGGGGCGGCGCCTTCGGCGCGGTGCGGGAGGCCGTCGGCGTGGGACGCGAGGGCTTCGGGGAGGGCCGCGTGGTCTTCGACGCCGACGGCGAGGGCGCCGCCGTGGAGGACGCGGTCGCCGGGGTCGCGGCCGGCTCCTGCGCGGTGGGCAGGCCGCCGTCGGCGGTCGCGGCGAGGGTCGTCCCCCCGGCCTCCGGACCCTCGTCGGGGCCGGAGGTCAGGGTGAACGCACCGCCGGTGACCGCCACCACGGCTATGCCCGCCGCGACGACCAGGCGCCTGCGGCCGCGCTGCCGGCGCTGCTGACGCCGGCGGCGGACGGCCCGCGTGCTCCGGGCGCCGCGGCCCGCGCCCCCCGCACCGGGCCCGGACGCCCCTCCGGCACCGTGCCCCGCGCCGGAGAGCGGGGCGGCGAGCGTCGTGGCGGACGGATCGGAGGCCGGGTCGTGAGCGGGGGCGTGGGCCGGGGCCGAGGGGTGGGCGGAGCCCTGACCCGAGGGGTGGGCGGCGGAACCCTGACCGAACCCGTACGGGGAGCTGCCATCCGAAGCCCCGGCCGAGGGCGGGGCGCCGATCGGCCCGCTCGCGGCGGCCGTCTCGAACCCGGCGCGCCCGCGGACGCCCGCGAGGAGCAGCGCGGCCGGGGGCACCAGAAGCAGTCCGGCGAGCAGCCCCTCCGCGGGGACCAGCCCGCTCCACAGTCCCGCGCAGTACGCGCACCCGCGCGCGTGCCGGGCCAGACGCTTGCGCCACAGGGCGGACGGCCTGCCGTCCCAGGCACCGGTCTCGTACCGCAGCGTCGCGCAGGGCGGGTTCTGCGACAGGGCCCGCACGACGATCCGCGCGGCCTCCAGCCGGTCCTTCATCCGCTGGACCCGCACCGCCGTGTGCTGCGGGGACAGCTGGAGCGCGTCGGCCACCTCGTGCCGGCTCAGCTCACCGGCGCACTCCAGCCACCACAGGGACAGCAGCTCCCGGTCCTCCGGCTCCATCCAGCGGGTCGCCTCGGCGGTCTCGCGCCGCTGGCCGGACAGGTTCAGCCGGACCACGGCCAGCTCCACGAAGTCGGACCCCGGCTGCGCGATCTCCTGCGCGTCGTCGAGACCGCCCGCGGGGAAGCCGGCCTGCCGCTGCCGCTGCCAGTGGGTCCGGACCCCGTTCATGGTGATGGCGACCAGCCAGGACCGGAAGCTGTCCGGGGAGCGCAGGCCGCCGAGTCCGGCGAGCGCCCGCAGCATCGTCTCCTGGACGACGTCGTCGACGTCGTGGTGACCGTTCATCGCCCGGCCCACGA
The DNA here is from genome assembly GCF_042733785.1 of Streptomyces sp. NPDC059695. NCBI lineage: Bacteria > Bacillati > Actinomycetota > Actinomycetes > Kitasatosporales > Streptomycetaceae > Streptomyces > Streptomyces sp. NPDC059695. Next base: position 29,644 of record NZ_JBHWFF010000019.1, read on the forward strand.
TGTTGTAGACGAGCGGCAGGTGCAGCGCGATGAGCCGGTCCTGCGCCCGAAGGTCTCCGCTCTGTGCCGCCCTGACCAGTTCCGTACCGTGCTGTGCGCCCATGCCCGTATCACCCTGCCTGTTCCCGCTGTCGTCGACGGCCAACACAGGAGGAGATCGCGGGGCGGCGGGCCGATAACAGGAATCGGCGGAGGACTTCCGGGGACTTCGGACTCCCGTAGAGGCGGCCAGGGCACCCGCCCGGTCTTCGTGTTTTCCGCCCATACGAGGTTGCGCGCCGTTCCGGCAAGACTGCCGAGGCACGACGGATCACCAGGCAAGACCGAGCACTGGGGAGGACCGCGCCCATGGGTGTGCAGCTGTACGACGAGATCGGTGAGGCTTTCGAGGGGTTCAAGTCCCTTCCCCTGACACGGTACGGGGAGGTGCCCAGCTTTCTGAACCTGGTCGGCGACGTCCGGGGCAGGACGGTCCTCGACCTCGCCTCCGGCACCGGCTTCTACAGCCGGGAGCTGAAGCGCCGCGGGGCCGCCGACGTCCTCGGCGTCGACATCTCCACGGAGATGGTCGCCGCGTCGCTGGCGTTCGAGGAGAGCGAACCGCTCGGGGTGCGCTACGAGGTGGGGGACCTCGCCACCCTGCGACCGCTCGAAGAGCGCTTCGACCTCGCCCTGGGTGTGCAGGCGCTCAACTACGCGCCGGACATCACCACCATGGAGGCCATGTGCCGCAACGTGCACCGGAGCCTGAAGCCCGGTGCCGAGTTCCTCCTGCTCGTGCAGAAGCCCGACTACCGCTTCGACGGGCCGTCCCTCGCCAAGTACGGCTTCCTCTGCGAGGCGACCGGCGAGGAGATCGAGACCGGACCGCGCGTCCGGATCACGGCGCTCCTCGAACCGCCGATCTCGTTCGTGGGGGCCTGCCCCCGCCGTGAGGTCTACGAGGGATCCCTGCGCGCGGCCGGCTTCGGCGACCTGACCTGGGTCCCGCTGGAGATCTCAGAGGCGGGCGTCCGGGAGTTCGGCGAGGAGTTCTGGGAGGACTGCCTGGCCAACCCGCCGTTCGAGCTCCTGCGCTGCCGGGCGTGAGACGCCCGGACGCCGCACGCGCCGGATCGGCTAGAAAAGAGCCGGGAACGGCCGGCGCGATGGCGTAGAGCCGTTGTCGGACCTGAAAGCGGGGGAACACGCGTACGTGCCGCGGGCCGGGACCGACGCCGTGAAGGCGGCGGTGGTCCCGGCCCGGGCACGGCCGACGAAGACGTCGGCGATCCGCCCGGGGACCGGCATCGGCACCCTGAACCACACGGAAAGAGACACGCATGAACGTCACTGAGCACATCGAGTCCGTCTACGCGGAGGTCCGCCGGCGCAACCCCGGCGAAGCCGAGTTCCACCAGGCGGCGGCCGAGGTGCTGGAAACCCTCGGGCCCGCGCTCGACCGGCACCCCGAGTACGCCGGGGCCGGGATCGTGGAGCGGCTCGTCGAGCCCGAGCGCCAGCTGATGTTCCGCGTCCCGTGGGTCGACGACCAGGGCACCGTGCGCGTCAACCGCGGCTACCGGGTGGAGTTCAACAGCGCCCTCGGCCCGTACAAGGGCGGCCTGCGGTTCCACCCGAGCGTCAACCTCGGCATCGTCAAGTTCCTCGGCTTCGAGCAGATCTTCAAGAACGCGCTGACCGGCATGGCCATCGGCGGCGGCAAGGGCGGGTCGGACTTCGACCCCAAGGGCCGCTCGGACGGCGAGATCATGCGGTTCTGCCAGTCCTTCATGACGGAGCTGTACCGCCACCTGGGCGAGCACACCGACGTCCCCGCCGGTGACATCGGCGTCGGCGCGCGGGAGATCGGCTACCTCTTCGGCCAGTACAAGCGGATCACCAACCGCTACGAGTCGGGCGTCCTCACCGGCAAGCCCGTCGCCTGGGGCGGCTCGCACGCCCGCACCGAGGCCACCGGCTACGGAGCGGTGTTCTTCGCCCAGGAGATGCTCGCCACCCGCGGCGAGGCCTTCGACGGGCGCCGCGTGGTCGTCTCCGGCTCCGGGAACGTCGCCGTGTACGCGGTCGAGAAGGTCCACGCCCTCGGCGGCCGCGTGGTGGCCTGCAGCGACTCCACCGGCTACCTCGTCGACGAGGACGGCATCGACCTGGAGCTCCTGAAGGACATCAAGGAGGTCCGGCGCGCCCGGATCTCCGCGTACGCCGAGGCCAAGCCGTCCGCGACCTTCTCGGACCGCGGCACGATCTACGACCTCCGGTGCGACATCGCCCTGCCCTGCGCGACGCAGAACGAACTGCGCCGCGAGGACGCCGTGGCCCTGGTGAAGAACGGGGTCCGCGCCGTCGCCGAGGGCGCGAACATGCCCTGCACGCCCGAGGCGGTGGAGGTGTTCCGGGAGGCCGGGGTCCTCTTCGGCCCCGGCAAGGCCGCCAACGCGGGCGGCGTGGCCACCTCCGCCCTCGAGATGCAGCAGAACGCGGCCCGCGACACCTGGACCTTCGAGCAGACCGAGGCCCGCCTCGCCGACGTCATGCGCGACGTCCACACCCAGTGCCGCGCCACCGCCGAGGCGTACGGCGCGGACGCGGACGACTACGTGCTCGGCGCCAACGTCGCGGGCTTCCTCCGGGTGGCGGAGGCGATGCTCGCGCAGGGCGTCATCTGACGCACGCGGTCGGCGCGCGCCGCGGGACGGCGGTCCGCCGCCACGGTGTCATCCGCACGGGCCCGGCCGGGATGCCCTCCCGCCCGGGCCCGTGCACGCTGGTGCCCCGGACTGCGCGCGCGGTCGCAGGACCGTGCTCGCCGTCGGACACCACGAAGGGACGCCATGGGCGCGACGCGTACGAAGGGCCCCGACGCGGACGGGGGAGCGCGGCTGCTCGCGCGCCTCGCGGTGCTCGCCGTGGTCGCCTCCCTGGTCGTCCTCCTGATCACCCTGGGGGACGGCGGCTTCCTGGTGGTCGGAGCCGGGCTCCTCGGACTCGTCCTCTGCGCCGCCGGCGTCTGGTGGTTCGTCGCGCACCGGGGCGCGGTCCGCCTCCTCGGGGCGCTCCTCGCGATCGCCGCACCCGTCGGCGTCCTCGTCCTCTTCGCGCACGACGGCCTCTGGGTGACGGCGCTGGTCCTCTGCCTCTGCTGGGCCGCCGCGCTGGCCTGCGCCCGGGCCGCGCTGCGCAGAACGGCACCCGACCGGGCGACGAAGGCGGTCCCGGCGGCCCGGCCCGAGCGGCCGGTCCTCATCATGAACCCGAAGTCCGGGGGCGGGAAGGTCGGCCGCTTCGGCCTCGTCGAACGGGCGGAGGAGCTCGGCGCGCGGGTGATCCTGCTCGACCCGTCCGCCCCCGCCGACGTCGCCGGACTCGCCCGCGAGGCCGTGGCCGAGGGCGCGGACCTGCTCGGTGTCGCGGGCGGCGACGGCACCCAGGCCCTGGTCGCGGAGGTCGCCGCCGCACACGACCTGCCCTTCCTCGTGGTGTCCGCCGGCACCCGCAACCACTTCGCCATGGACCTGGGCCTCGACCGCACCGACCCGTCCCGCTGCCTCGACGCCCTGACCGACGGCGAGGAGCTCCGGGTCGACCTCGGCGACGTCGACGGCCGGCCCTTCGTCAACACGGTGTCCTTCGGGGTGTACGCGGACGTCGTCCAGCGCCCCGAGTACCGCGACGACAAGGCGGGCACGATCCTCGCCGTCATGCCGGACCTGCTGCTCGGCGAGGGCGTACGGCGGCTCGACGCACGGATCGACGGCACACCGCTCACCGCCCAGCAGGCCCTGCTCGTCAGCAACAACCCGTACGTCTCGCCCGACGAGTTCAGCGGCTCCGGCCGCCGCCCCAGCCTCGACGACGGCGAACTGGGGGTGCTCGGGATCAAGGTCGAGGACGCGGCGCAGGCCGCCGATCTCGCCGTACGGGGCTCGCAGTCCACCGGCCTCACCGTCCTGACCGCCCACCGCGTCGAGGTGACCTCCGACGCGGACGAGATCCCCGTGGCGGTCGACGGGGAGGCGCTGCGGATGCCCACCCCGGTCGTGTGCGTGCTGCGCCCGGGCGCCCTGCGGGTCCTGGTGCCCCGCGACCGCCCCGGCGTCCCCGTACCCGTGCCGCCCGTGCGGGGGCGGCGGATCCTCGACCTCGCGTTCGGCCGCCGGGAGCGGCCCGCGGGGGCGCCGTCGTGACGGGTCCCCGCCGTGAGGGAGCGCCGCGGTGACCGACCGCGGTCCTGACCGGCCACAGGCACCGGCGGAGGGCCACCGGAACCGGTGGCTCTCCGAACGCCGCCGCTCCCTGGTCAGCGCCCTCGTCGCCGCGGGCGCGGCGGCGCTCCTCCTCGGCCTCGAAGGGGGCTGGGCGGAGGTCTCCGGGGCCGATTTGTGCGTGCTGCTGCTCCTCGCGTACCTCTTCCCCTACCTCGTGCTCACGACGGTCGCGTTCTCGACCGCGTCCCCGGAACGGGTGCGCGCCTGGGCGAGCCGCGAGACCCGGGGCACGGTCCTCCAGCGGTACGTGTTCGGCACGGCTCCCGGACCGGGGGTGTCGCTCTTCCTCTCGGGGGCCGCGCTCGTGGTGGCCGTGGTGTGGCGCCCCGGGCACATCGGCTCCTCGTTCGAACCGGCCGCGCGGGGGACGGTGGCGCTCGTCATGGTCGTCCTCGCCTGGGTCTGCGTGGCCGTCTCCTTCGCGGTCGCCTTCCAGGCCGACAACCTGGTGGAGGACGGGCACGCCCTGGACTTCCCCGGGGAGAAGGCCCCGGCCTGGGCCGACTACGTCTACTTCGCCTTCGCGGTGATGACCACGTTCGGCACGACCGACGTCGACGTGACGTCCCGGGAGATGCGCCGGACCGTGACCGCCAACGCGGCCATCGCGTTCGTCTTCAACACCGTCACCGTGGCCAGCCTCGTCTCCGCGCTGGTCTGAGAGCGCGGCGGGCCAGGCCGTACGCGGTCGCGAGCCAGGCGACGACCGCGATCCCCAGCAGGACCCGGCCCAGCGTCCCCAGCCACTCCACCCCCGTCGCGGCCGAGACCGACAGGGCCGCCACCGCCGTCATGCCCAGCGGGAAGACCGTCGCCCAGCGCAGGACGTCGTAGCCTGGGCGCGGGCGGACGAGCTCGCCGCACCACAGCACCGCGTACCAGGCCAGGTCGAGGGCCACCAGCACGAACGTCGCCGTCCGCAGCGCCGCCTCCACGCCTCCCGGCCACTCGCCCGGGAGGAGGAGCTTCGAACCGGCCAGCGCCGAGACCGCCAGGGCCCCGCCCGCGATCCAGTGGTCGCCCGCGCCCGTCACCACCTGGCGGACGTCGAAACGGGCCAGCGCGTCGGCGTACAGCACGAGTCCGAGGAGGAACAGGACCAGGGCCACCCGCGCGAGCCAGCCGCCGGCCCTCGGTGCCAGGAGGGCGGACAGCACCGCGAGGCCCTGTGTGGCCACACAGACGAGGAACACCGCACCCGGCGCCCGCCGGGGCAGGTGCCGGAGCACGGCGACCAGCAGCACCGGCCAGACCACGGCGGCGGCCACCAGGAACGCCACGGCCACCGGGGTCGCGCCGAGGAGCTCGAACCGGGCGCCGAGCACCGTCGAGGCGGCGACGGCCGTGAGCGCGGGCGGGCTGCCGGCGCTCACCGCCCAGCGCCGCCGGTCCCCGAGCAGCAGGGACACGAAGGCGTACGCGAGCAGCAGCCACACGGCCGTGGCCAGGCACAGCGCCACCACCGAGACCGCCTCGAAGCCGGTCAGGCGCAGGCCCACCGACAGGATGCCGGTCGCCAGGACCGCGGCTCCCGCCGCCGGCGGCGGGGCCGCCCACCGGGCGCGCCGCGCCCCGCCGGTCACGCGCGGGGGAGGGGGCGCTGGTTCCAGCCCGCGACCACCGGAAGGCCGTGCTCCGTGGACAGCCGGCCCACCGTCGCCGTCGTCAGGAGGAACAGCCGCCCCTCGGACGCCGGCAGGTCCAGATACCGGGCGGTGAGGACCCGCAGCAGATGCGCGTGCGCCACCACCACGCCGTCCTCCGCGGAGCCGGCGAGGCGGGGCGCGAGGCGCGCCAGGACCCGGTCGGCCCGCCGCCCCACGTCCTCGGCGGACTCGCCGGGCCGCCCGTCGGGGTGCGGAGGCACGCCGTCACGCCACAGCGACCAGTCCGGCCGGGTCTCGTGGATCCGGGCGGTGGTCAGCCCCTCGTACCCGCCGTAGTCCCACTCGCACAGGTCCTCGTCCGTCCCGGCGTCGCGCAGGCCGGCGAGCTCGGCCGTGTGCCTCGCGCGCCGTAGCGGACTGGTGAGCACGAAGGCGAAGGAGCGGCCCGTGAAGAACGGCGCGAGCGTGCGCGCCTCCGCCTCGCCGTCCGGGGTGAGCGGCAGGTCCGTGCGGCCGGTGTGCCGCCCGGTGGCGCTCCACTCCGTCTCGCCGTGCCGGATCAGGAGGAGGTCACCCATGGCCCGCCGCTCCTTCCGCCCGTCCGGCCCGCGGATCCGCATGCTACTCGCGCGCCCCGCGGCGACGGCCCTCCCCGCGCGCGACGCGCCCCGGCGGCAGCCGGTCGGCTGCCGGTTCGGCGTCCGGTCGGCTGCCGGGGGCCGGTCAGCCGACGATGGCGACCGGCGCGTCCCAGGCGTTGCGGTCGACGTTGATGGTGTAGCCGCCGCGGGTCTCCTTGCTGTTGGCCTTGTACTGGTGGCCGCGGCTGTGGTCGGTGTAGAGCTTCGGGTCCCAGGGCCAGTCCTTGGTGGTGGTCTCCTGGCCGTTCCAGAGGGCGTACCAGAGGTTGCCCGGCAGGTCCGTACGGTCCTTGGCCGTGGCGATCGCCTTCGCGCTGGAGCTGCTGAAGCCGTAGAGGCCGGCGCGGTAGGTCTTGGCGCGCAGGGTCTTGGTGAAGGACCGCACGTAGGCCAGGGTCGCGTCGTTGCACGCCTTGTCGGCGATGTCGTACGACTCCATGTTGAGGTAGATCGGGCTGCCGGCCTTCATGCCGAGCGCCGCGGCCTTGGCGACCGCGTCGCTGGCGTTGCTCGCCCCGACCGAGGCCGCGGTGGCCGCGGTGAACCGCTCCTTGTTGCCGCTCTTCTGGCACGGCGGCTGGGCGCCGACGTAGAGGGGGATGACCCGCCAGCCGAGCGTGTCGACCGACTTCACCCACGACTTGGTGAGGTTGGGCTGCGCGCAGCCGCGGTTCTTCCCACCGATGTAGACCGCGACGCCGCTGTAGTAGGCGTCCTTCTTCCAGGCCGTCATGGCGGCGAGCGAGGGCGCCGTGCAGGCGTCGAACGCCCGGCCCGTGTAGGTCTTCTGGGCCGGCCACGCGGTCGCCGCCATGGAGGTCTGCGCCGCGATCCCCGCACCGGCCACGACGACGACACCCGTCGTTGCCAGGGCGATGTAACGGCCCCTCTTGGACATCCGGTGCTTCGACATACCCACCCCATACGCAATCGGGCCCCGGCGCTCCGGGGCACGCTCACCCTATCCGGGGGCGCCGGAGCCGCGACGGCGGTACGGCCCCGGGGCCCGGAGGGCGCGCGCCGCGTCGATCCGGCCGGGAGAGCGGGTCCTGGGGGCCTGATCCGCTCCCCGCATACGGGCGGGGGAGCGGGGCCTCGCGGGCCTGATCCACTGACCGCATACTGGACGGCAGGAGCCCACTCCGGGAGGTCACGTGACCGACAGCCCGCGGGGCGAGCGCGCCGGGCCCGCACCCGGTTCCCGCGCCGCCGCCGGCCGGCGACTGGCCCGCACGCTCCCGGCCCTGTTCCTGGTGACCGGGGTCGCCTTCCAGCTCAGCACGCCCGAGGAGCTGACGGGGGCGCCCCTGTTCGTCTCGGCCCCGCTGGTCTCGGCCCCGCTCTTCACCTGGTGGGCCACCGTGGTGTTCGGGGCGCTCGGGCTCGCCGCGACGGCCGTCCTCTACGCCGTCACCACCAGCATGGGCGACACGGCGTCGCACCACGGCCTGGCGACGGACCTGGCCACCCTCGTCCTCGTGACGGCGATCGCCGTCCTCCTCAACCGGGTCGTCCGCCGTGAACGCGAGGACCTCGCCTCGGCCCGGGGCGTCGCGGAGGCGGCGCAGCGAGCCGTCCTGCCCACCCCCGATCCGCGCGTCGGCGGGCTCCGTCTCGGCGCCCGCTACGAGGCGGCCCGCAAGGACACCCTCATCGGCGGCGACCTGTACGCGGCGCGCGCCACCCCGCACGGGGTGCGGATCGTCATGGGCGACGTCCGGGGCAAGGGCCTCGGCGCCATCGAGACCGTCTCGGTGATCCTCGGCGCGTTCTGGGAGGCCGCGGAGAACGAGCCCTCGCTCTACGGCGTGGCCCGGTGCCTGGAGCGCTCGCTGACCCGCGAGGGAGCGAGCCGTACCGGCATCGACGACGCGGAGGGCTTCGCCACGTGTGTGCTCGTGGAGGTCCCGCCCGGACACGAGGAGCTGAGGGTGCTCAACAAGGGCCACCCCGAGCCCCTGCTCCTCCACCCGGACGGCGCGGTCACGGTGCTCACCCCGGGCGAGTTCTCGCTGCCGCTGGGGCTCGGGGACCTCGCCCCGGAGCCGGACCGGCCCGACGTCTGGGTGTTCCCCGCGGAGGCCACCCTGCTGCTGTACACGGACGGCCTGTCGGAGGCGCGCGACGGCACGGACGTCTTCTTCGAACCGGCCTCCTGGCTGACCGGACGCGCCTCCTCGTCCCCGGACCGGCTGCTCGGCGCCCTGGTGGGCGACGTGCGGCGCTTCACCGGCGGAGCGCGCTCGGACGACATGGCGCTCCTCGCCGTCCGCCGCCCGGCGCCGGGGCCGGCCCGGGGATGACACGAGCGGGCGGCGGGGGACGACGCGGAACGGGCGGCGGGCCGCGCCGGGCGCACCGGTCGTCCCGCCGCGCCCGGCGCACCGGTACTCCCCCTGGCCCCACGACTTCACACCCCCCGGTGAGAGGGGTCCCTGACCGGCCCAACCCGGGGCCGCGCGGATGGTGCGCCGGGAGGGGCGCGCCGAGACTCCGGCCATGAGACACCACACTTCCCGGAGACAGGGGCGCGCCCGGCGCCGGACCGTATCGGCCGGGCTGTCCTGCGCCGTCACCCTCGCCGCCGTCCCCGCCCTGATCCTCGGCCCGGGCGCCCCGGCCGCGTTCGCGGCGCCGCTGCCCGGAGGGCTCGGCCCCTGCGTGCCGGGGGACTGCCCCGACCCGTTCCCGGGCATCGACAACCAGGGCATCGCGGGCCGCGACGCCGGCATCAACATCTTCGTGGGGGACGACTTCCTCGTCCGCGGCCGGGCGGCCGAGGCCGAGGGCCGTGTCGTGGTCCTCGACGACTTCGACCAGAACAAGGACGCGGCCGCGGGCGGCCTGTACAACCTGGGCATCGTCGGCGTCGGTTCCCGGGTCGTCCCGCCGAAGGACGCGGACTTCCTCACCACCGGCGGGGACGTCACGATCGCCGCGAACCAGCGCCTGGAGACGACCGGCGGCCTGGTGGACGAGATCGGGACCGTACGCCACGCGGGCACCGTCACGGGGAACGTGACCGGCACCCTCGTCCAGGACGCGAACGCCGTCGCCCGGTACGCGGGCCTGCGCGATCAGCTCACGGCCGCGAGCCGCTGCTACGCCCGCGTCGACGGCCGGCCCCGTACCCCCACCGGCACGGCCGTCAACCAGGGCACCCAGACCCTCTTCACGGGGGACGGGACGTCCGCGCTCCAGGTCTTCAACGTGGACTTCGACATGACCACCGCCACCGGCGGACAGCAGGGCGTCGTCTTCGCCGGCATTCCCGCCGGAGCCACCATCCTGGTCAACGTCACCGGCACGGACCGCACCATCAGCACCTACAGCGGCGGCATCGACGACAGCACCGACCCGCTCAACGCCTACCGCGAGCGGCTGCTGTGGAACTTCCCCGACGCCACCACCATCGACCTGGCGGGCACCGGACAGTTCCAGGGCAGCTTCCTGATGGGCGAGCAGTCGTCGATGACGACCGTGACCCTGCCCGGCATCAACGGCCGCTTCTTCACCACCGGTTCGGTCACGCACACCAGCGCCGCGTCGGGAGGCGGCGGCCAGGAGTTCCACGCGTACCCCTTCGTCGGGGACCTGCCCGACTGCGGCGACGGACCCGCTCCGACCACCGGCGCGGTGAAGGTGGTGAAGACGGACGCGGAGACGGGTGCGGTGCTGCCGGGCGCGACGTTCCGCCTGTGGGAGGAGACGAACGGCACGACCGGTCTGCAGACGTCGGGGGACGACCCCGACACGCAGGTCGGCGCGGCCTGCGTGACGGGCGCGGACGGGGTCTGCGCGCGGACGGTGGAGACGGGGACGTACTACTGGCAGGAGACCGACGCTCCCGACGGGTACGACCTGCCGACGCCGGCGGTGTTCGGCCCGCTCGTCCTGACCGAGGAGAACGCGGCCGCGGGCGTGTCCGTCACCGCCTCCAACACCCGTACCCCGGTCCCTCCGGGCACCGGGTCCCTCATGCTCCTCAAGTCCGACGCCGACACGCACCTGCCGCTGCGCGGGGCCACGTTCGAGCTGTGGGAGGAGACCAACGGCCGGGCCGGTCTGCAGACCGACGGCGCCGACCCCGACACCCGCACCGGGGCGTCCTGCACGACGAACGCCGCCGGTCTCTGCCGGTTCGGGGACCTGGACCACGGCACGTACTACCTGCGGGAGACCGCGGTGCCGGACGGATACGTCCTGCCGGCCGACCCGGTCGCGGGTCCGTACGTCATCAGCGGTGACCAGGAGACCGCGGTCGTGCGCCTGGACAACAGCCGGGGTGAGGACCCCTGCGAGCCCACGGGCTACGGCGACGAGGACCACGGCTACGGGGAGCAGGGCTACGGCGATTCGGGTTACGGCGACTGCGCCGCGAAGAGGACCCGGACCGGCCACGCCGCCTGAGCGGTCGAGGCAACGGCCGGACCGCCGGGGCCGTTCAGGCCCGGCGGTCCGGCCGGATCGTGATCTCCACGCGGCGGCCCGTCGGTGATCGTCGCGTGACGCGACCCCGATGCGCTGATCGTCGAGTACGTCGAGTACGTCGAGCACGTCGAGTACGTCGAGTACGTCGAGCACGACAGGGCACGCCTGGAGCACTTCCGCGGCGCTGTCGCGCCCCGCCCGGCCAAGCGCGCGCCGGCGCGGAGCCCGAGGGGCGTCGTCGGCGGGGGCGAGGGGAGGTCCGTTGTCGCGCGCGCCGGTCACGCCTCCTCGCCGTCGCCACCGACCAGCTGCCCGTCGTGGTCATCGGGGCCGGGCCCGCGGGCCGGGCCGCCGAGAAGCTCCTGGCCCCCACGGGCTGGGCGAAGCCCGACGCGAGGACCTACCCGTCCCGGCGGAGACTGGGCGGACGCCGCCCCTTCACCGCCCTGGCCTCCCTCGCCGAGCTGGCCGGCGCAGCGGACGGCGCCGGTACGAAGGCCGTGTGGATCCTTCGCCGGGGCATCTCCGGCTCCACCTTCGGTGGCGGTGCGGCCGATCAGCTCCCCGCCCGCGGTGCCCTGGGCCACGCCGCCGCCGTGACCGGCTTCCGCACGGAGGCGATCGAGCGCGACGGCGACCGCCTGGTCCTCGTGGCCGAGGACGGCCGCCGGCTCGACCCGGTCGACGAGATCATCGTCCTCACGGGCTTCCGCCCCGATCTCTCCTTCCTCTCGGAGCTCCGCCTCGGACTCGGCGACCGACTCCAGGCCCCGGTGGAGCTCGCCCCGCTGATCGACCCCAACCGGCACTCCTGCGGCACGGTCTACCCGCACGGCGCGAAGGAGCTCGCCCACCCCGAAGAGGGCGTCTACCTCGTCGGCATGAAGTCCTACGGCCGCGCCCCGACCTTCCTCGCCCTCACCGGATACGAGCAGGTCCGCTCCGTCGCCGCAGCCCTCGCGGGCGACCGGTGGGCGGCCGAGCGCGTCGAACTCGTCCTCCCGGAGACCGGAGTGGGCGGCGGCGCCGGGCTCTTCGACCAGCCGCAGTCCGACGAGGCACTTGCGGACGGCTGTTGCTCCCCCGACCCCGCGCTCGTCCGGCTCGGCGAACGCCACTGGGTCACCGAAGGCTGACCTGCCTTCAGGAACGGGCACACGCACGGCACATGGCCCGGCCAGGCCGGGACGGCGAGCGTCGTGGCACGAGTCCGGTCAGCCCGTACCGCCTCCCACGCGCGCCAGCCCCAGCTCGTAGGCCGCGATCACGGCCTGCGCCCGGTCCCGGAGCTCCAGCTTCGCGAACAGCCGGTTGATGTGGGTCTTCACCGTGTGGTCCGTGATCGTGAGGCGATGCGCGATCTCCGCGTTGGACAGCCCCCGGGCGATCAGCGTGAGGACCTCCGCCTCACGCGCGGTGAGTTCCCCCACGGAGTGGGCGGGAAGTCGCGACGTCCGCGCGTCCACGAACTCGCCGATCACCCGCTTGGTGATCTCGGGCGAGAGGAGCGCGTTCCCGGCCGCCACCACGCGCACCGCGTGCAGCAGTTCCGGGAAGGTGGCGTCCTTGAGCAGGAAGCCGCTCGCCCCGGCCGCGAGCGCGTCGTACACGTACTCGTCGAGGCCGAAGGTCGTCAGGATGAGGACCTTCGGCGGGTTCCCGGACCCGGCCAGAATCTCCCGGGCCGCCTCGATGCCGTTCTTGTGCGGCATCCGTATGTCGAGGAGCACGAGGTCGGGCCGGGTCTCGGCGGCGAGGCGCACCGCCTGCGCACCGTCTTCGGCCTCGCCGACGACCTCGATGTCCTCCTGCGTGTTGAGGAGGTTGACGAAGCCCGTACGCACCACCGCCTGATCGTCGGCGACCAGCGCCCTGATCACACCCGTCTCCTTCACCGTGCCGATCACGCGCTCCCCCAGGGAAGCTCCGCCTCCACCAGGAATCCTCCGTCCGGGCCCGCGCCGGCGCTGAGCCGGCCGCCGACCAGGGCCGCCCGCTCCCGCATCCCGGTCAGGCCGTGGCCCGCACCGGGGCCCTGGCCGCAGACCGGACCCGGACCGTCGTCGCGGACGCGCAGCGTGAGCAGCAGATCGGTGCCGTAGTGGATCTCCACGACGGTACGGGCGCCGGGCGCGTGCTTGCGCGCGTTGGTCAGCGCCTCCTGGGCGATGCGGTAGGCGGACAGTTCCCACACGGCGGGCAGCGGCACCCGTTCCCCGGTGACTCTCAGCTCGGCCTCGCCGCCCACCGTCCGGTGCTGCTGGACCAGTTCGGCGAGATGGTCGAGGGTCGGCTGCGGGGCGGTGAGGACCGTCTCCTTGTCCTGGGGGGTGCGCAGGACACCGAGGAGGCGGCGCAGTTCGGCCATCGAGGAGCGGGCGGTGCCGGCGATCTGCTGGAAGCCGTCGCGGGCCTCGGGGGTGAGGCCGGGGGTGGTGTACGTGGCGCTCTCGGCCTGCACGGCGATCATCGACACCGAGTGGGAGACGATGTCGTGCAGCTCGCGGGCGATGGCCGCCCGTTCGGCCTCGGCGGCCTGCCGGCGCTCGATGGCGATCAACCGGGCCTGGGCCAGGTTCCGTTCGGTGAGGGTCTCCGCCCGGGAACGTACCGCGTCCCCCATCATGACGGCTCCGAAGACGACCACGGTCAGCAGCAACGACTCGGCGAACAGACTCAGCGAGCCCCGTTCCCAGAGAGCGGGCACCGGCAGGTCCATGCGCGACCAGGTGTTGATGTGCACCAGGTTCACGCACAGGGCTCCGAGCGCGCCGCCCACCACGGTCACCGCGGGGTGCAGCACCCGGCTGCGGCCCAGGGTGTAACAAGCGATCAGCCCGCTCGCCATGATCGAGACGTACAGGCTGACGTCGCCGGCGAACCCGAGCAGCCCCGCGGCGACCGTGAGGACGGAGACGGGCGGGAGGGACCGCCTCCACATCAGCGAGGCGGAGGAGACGAGGACCCCGATCGTGGTGGTCACGGAGGCGGGATAGGCGATCAGCTCCGCCACGGCACCGGCGGTCAGGGCACCGCCGGTGACCCAGGGGTAGGCGGGCGCGGCGATCCAGGCGCGGAACCGCTGCGGGAAAGGCGTACTCATGCGTCCATGGTCCGTGCCGGCGCGGGTCCGCGCGTCACCGCACGGGTTGAGTCTGCGACCGCATGTCATGCCACGGGTCGAGTCGCGGGTCCGGAGCCCGGGTTGACGCCCTCGGGCCCGCGCGTTCCTAGCGTCTGTGGGCATGACGAAGAACCTTGAACGGTACGTACGGCGCGCCCGGCGCCTGCGCGACGAGCGCCACGTGTGGGCCGGCTGCGCGCTCGTCGCGCTGGGGCTCGCCCTGGTCTCGGACCTGGGGCCGCACCGGGTGTGGGGGGTGACGGCGGCGACGGGCTACGCGGCCGCGGCGGTCCTGGCCCGCGGCGAGCGCTCCCGCCCCGCCGCCCGGGCCGTCGCGCTGGCGGGGGCCGTCGTGGTGCCGCTCGTCTCGTCGGTGGCGGCCGGTCTCGGCCAGCTGGAGGTCGCGGTCGTCGAGCGGTCGGGACGGCTGCTGCTCGAGACCGGCAGCCCGTACACCGCCGATCCCGCGGTCGTCGCCGACGTCAACCCCTATCTGCCCGGGATGGCGTTCTTCGGCGTGCTGCCCGGGGACCCGCGCTGGTGGCTGGGCGGCGTCTTCGTGACGGCTCTCGCCGCGGCCGGGCTGTACCGGACCCGGCTGCTCGCCCTTCCTCCGGTCGCGCTGCCCGTCGCGGTCGGCGGGACGGACCTTCCGGTCGTCGGCCTGATGTGCCTCGGCATCGTCCTCGCCGGGCAGGGGCGGTCGGGCCGCGCGGGACTGGTGCTCGGCGTCGCCGCCGCGCTCAAGTGGACGGCGTGGCCCGCGCTGCCCGTGGCCCTGGCACTGGTCGCGGTACGGCGGGGCGGCCCGGCCTCCGCACGGTACGTCGCGGTGGCCCTGTCCACGGCGACGGCGGCGGTGCTGCCCTTCGCGCTCTCCGACCCTTCCGGCTTCTGCCGGAGCGCCATCGCCTTCCCGCTGGGTCTCACGGACATCGCCTCGCCGGCCGCGAGCCCGCTGCCCGGTCATCTGCTCGCGGTGTACGCCCCCGGCGGCAGGGTGATCGCGCTCGCGCTCCTCGCGGCGGGCGCCCTGCTGCTCGCGGTGTCGCTGGTGGTGCGGCCGCCGGGGACGGCGCGGGCGGCCGCCGCCCGGCTCGCGCTCGGCCTGGGTGTGGCGATGACCCTGATGCCCTCCACCCGATTCGGCTACGTGGTCTATCCGCTGGTGCTCGGGGCGCTCGCGTACCGGATGCGGCAGCCCCGTAGCACCCCCGCCGTCCTTTCCCCGGAGGTCGCTGCCGTATGAACCACGACGCCCGCCCCCGCACGCTGATCGTCACCAACGACTTCCCGCCCCGGCAGGGCGGCATCGAGACGTTCGTCCGCGAACTGGCCGACCGTTTTCCACCCGACGAGGTGGTCGTGTTCACCTCGTCGCCGACCCGGGCCACGGCGACCGAGACATCCGACGAGTCCCTTCCCTACCCGGTGATCCGCCACCGGGCACGCACCCTCCTGCCCGGCCCCCGGGCCACCGCGCACGCCGCGTCCGTGGCCCGCCGGTACGGCTGCGACCGGGTGTGGTTCGGCGCCGCGGCGCCGCTGGGCCTGATGGCAGGCCGACTGCGCCGGACGACGGACATCCGCACCGCCGTCGCCACCACGCACGGACACGAGGTGTGGTGGGCCCGCACCCCCGGGGCCAGGGCGCTGCTGCGCCGCATCGGTGCGGAGGTCGACGCCCTCACCTGGCTGGGCGAGAGCACCCGCCGGCCGATCGAGGCGGCCCTCGCCCCCGGGACCCGCACCGCACGCCTGGTCCCCGGGGTGGACACCACGGCCTTCCGCCCCTTCCTGGACGGCGGCCCGGTGCGGGCCCGCTACGGTCTGGGCCGCCGCCCGGTGATCCTGTGCGCGGCCCGGCTGGTCCCGCGCAAGGGCCAGGACACCCTGATCAGGGCGATGCCCTGGATCCGCAGGGTGCTCCCGGACGCCATGCTGCTCCTGGTCGGCGACGGCCCTCACGCCCCCGAACTGCGCCGACTCGCCCTGGCGGAAGGCGTCGTGGACGCGGTCGTCTTCGCCGGCGGCCACCCCCACCACGCCCTCCCCTCCTTCTATGCCGCCGCCGACGCCTTCGCCATGCCGTGCCGCACCCGCAGAAGGGGCCTGGAGGTGGAGGGGCTGGGCATCGTCTACCTGGAGGCCGCGGCGTCCGGACTCCCCGTCCTGGCGGGCGACTCGGGCGGAGCCCCCGACGCGGTACGCGAAGGCGAGACCGGCTACGTCGTCGACGGCCGCTCGGTGGCGGCGTCGGCGGACCGCCTGGTCAGGCTCCTCCGCAACCCTGGACTCGCTCGCGAGATGGGCGAGAGGGGCCGCAGCTGGGTCCGGAAGGAATGGGCCTGGGACCGGTCCTACGAGACCCTGGCGCACCTGCTCCGTCCGACGTGAGCCTCCGGGCCCGCGACGGAGATCACGGGCAGCTCTTCCGTGCCGTCCACGGCTTGTGCCGGAGATGCCGCCGGGGAAGAGGGCTGTGGTGGCGGCGAAGGGGCGAAATGGGGGACTACAGCCAGTCCTTGCGCTTGAAGACCATGTACAGGCTCACGCACACCACCGCCATCAGCACCACCGCGAACGGATACCCGCCCGCCCGGTGCAACTCCGGCATGTGGTCGAAGTTCATGCCGTAGATCGTTCCCACCAAGGTGGGTGCGAAGAGGATGGCCGCCCAGGCCGAGATCTTCTTGAAGTCGTCGCCCTCGTTGCGCTGACCTGCGCAGATCCTTGCGGAGAATCACCGCTGGTCGGGACTGTGATCCGCGTGCCGTGTCAGGCTACGCGACGTGGTGGCAGTGGGGCAGGTGGCCGCTGTTCGGTCGGCGGTAGATCGCGATCGGGTGCGGCTGCTCGTTGACAGGGAAGGCAACCGACGACGCGGACCAAAGCGCTCCCTGCGACTGGATCTGGCGAATGGAGTCCCTGCGCAGGATGCGAGGTCACGGCGGCGTCCCATGGGTCGGGGCGGATCACAGCCCGGGCAGCGAGACTGTCCTGGCGGTTTCCGGTCGGCAATCCGCCAGGCCTTGAGCCGGGCGAAGGCTCGCTCGACGGGGAAGCGGAGTCGGGCATGATCTTGGTTGACGGCTGCTTGTCTGACGGTGAGAGTCTTCCGAGGTGGCGTTTGAACGGCACCTGGAACGTGCCGCCGGCCCCGGCGTAGCCCTTGTCGGCGAGCACGGGGATCCGTAATCTCTCCGTGCCTTCGGGCTTTGCCCGAGTAGTCCCGTTCGTGGTCGCCGACCCGGTCGCACTCGGCGATGGTGCCGTCGACCGGGACGTACTCGGGGCGTGCGCGGCGCAGTGCCTGTGTCAGGGACGGTGCTCTCGAAGCAAGGAGTTTGATCACGCTCTGTGCGTAGGCGTGGGCGGTGCCTTCGCTGATGCGGAACCCTGCGGCGAGCTTCGCGTAGGTCGTGTGCTCGCGCGGGTAGACCAAGGTGATGACGGCGCGTTGTGAGGGCCGCAGTTTGCAGCGGCGGTCACCCTCGCGGGTGACGATCAGCATCGTGACCCACTCCACAAGCGCATGCGGCAGGTCGAGTGCGGCAGGTTAGACGGCCAACGAGGCCTCCGGGCACAGCGGTTGAGATGTCAGACAACTCGAACCACTGCCCGAAGGCCTCGCCTGCTATCCACCTTCGGCCGTCACCCGATCGGTGACCACGCTGAAGATCCTTATTGATCGCGATGCCCGCGCTGATGGCCGCAGAAGGGGAATCGACCTTGCGTCCGTCGGCAGTTGCGCCGTTGCCGGCCCACGTCCTCGCGGGGCCGCTGGACAGCCAGTGTGACGCCTACAGGTTGGCTGTCCAGCGGCGGACGCCTACATCAGCGGGCTTGCGCGCCGAAGCGAGTGCCGACGTTGGGCAGGCCGCCGGTGCCCGGCTTGTACACGGTCACCGGTGCGACTGTTCCGCCGGTGATGGTGTTGGACATGGGCAGCGCGTACAGGGCGCCGAGGCCGGGTCCGTAGGGCATGCCGACGTAGAGCTTGGTGCCGGTGTAGTGGATGTTGCGGCCCAGGTACTGGTTGGCGCCCGGGGTCCCGGGGATGCCGTCGCCGTCTCCGGCCTCGATCCAGCGGTCGTTGGTGCCGGCCGCCGCGACCAGGGAGAAGGTGTGGATGGCGCCGGCGTTCGCGGTGGTGCCGAGGGCCTCACCGGGGGTGCCGACGGCGAGGCGCATGGTGGCGCTGGTGCTCACGGCACGGGGTGCGGTGTTGACGGCGGTCAGGCTCTCGCCCATGCGGTCGCCGGCTTCGGCGGTGCCGGAGACGTCGTCGTCGGCGGTGCCCTGCCACAGCTGACGCGTCTCGCTCCACGCGCCCGCGGCGGTCACGCGGCCGACCACGACGCGGCCCGCGTCGGCCTTCTGTGTGGCGCCGCCGTCCGTGGACATGGCCTCACCGGGCGAACCGATCGCCAGGATCGACTCGTTGGCGGTGGCCGAGCCCGAGGGGCGGTAGTCGGTCAGGGAGAGCGACCAGGCGAAGTCGTCGTTCGCCTCGGCGCCGCCGGAGACGGTGTCGAGGTCCTGGTCGAGGCCGAACAGCGGCTTGGGGTGACCGTCGGCGTGCAGGGTGTGGCTGAACACCGCGAGGTTGCCTGCGGCGGCGTCGCCACCGATGACCTCATTGGGTGCGCCGATCGCGATGTGGTTGGAGTCGGCGGCCAGCGACGTGCCGAAGCCGTCGTTCGCCTCGGCCGCACCGGGGACGTCGGCCTTGTCCTGGTGGATCGCGACGTTGACGGAGCCGCGCAGGTAGAAGGCCGCACCGGCCTTGGCGACCGTGCCCACCTTCTCGCCGGGCGCCGCGACCACGATGTAGGGCTCGCCCGCGGCGGTGGTGCCGGCCACGACGTTGTCGCCCATCCGGTCGCCCGCCTCGGGCGTGGCGGCCTTGATCGCTCCGTCACCCGCACCCTGCTCGAAGTGGGTGCTCTTCAGCGCGCCGGTGCCCATACCGCCCGGGGCGCCGTACAGGATGTCGAAGAAGCCCGCGTCGGCGGCGGTGCCCACGTCCTCGAGGGTGGTGCCGACGACGAGGTCCGTGTAGCCGTCCTCGTTCCAGTCGACGGTGTCCATGGAGTCACCGAACCAGTCACCCGGTTCGGCACCCCCCGCCACCCAGTCGAGGTCCTGGTTGATCTCGGCGATGCCCTTGCCTCCGCCGTACACGATCCGCACCAGACCCGCGGTGGTGTCGGTGCCGACCGTGCCGGCCGGGTCGGCGATCGCGATGTCCTCGAGACCGTCACCGTTGAAGTCCACGATCCGGGTGGCACCGACCTTGCCGTCGATCCAGGACTTGAGGTCGTCGACACGGGAGATGACGCCGGCCGTGGAGGTCTGCGCGGGGTCGATGCCGTAGCAACCCCCCTGCGAGGACTGGCTGCTGAGGCCGACGAGTTGGCCGGCGCGTACGACGGGGCCACCTGCGTCGCCCATGCAGGCGGCCGCGCCGTCCTTGCCGGTGACGGTCGCGGAGGCGGCGGCCGCCGAGTCGACGGTGTAGGCGGCGGTGTGCAGCTTGAGCGGTGCCCACTCGGTCTTGTTACGGCCGTAACCGGCGAACTTCAGCTCTTCACCCACTGCCGGTGCGGACGCGGCGAGCGCCACCGGATTGACGCCTGTGACCGGCCTGTTGAGGCGGGCCAGGACGACATCACGGTCGGTACGCGGGACGAGTTCGACCACGCGCCGCTCGGCGCCCTGGGTGCCGGACAGATCGGAGCGGCCGATGATCGCGGTGGTGCTCTTCTGCGGGGCTCCGGCCGGGACGGCGAGCGAAGCGGCCGGGTCGGCGGCGAAGCAACTCGCGGCGGTCAGCAGCCACTCGGCGTCCACGAGGACGGCGGAGCAGCCGCGGTCGTGCGGGCCGACGGTGATCTGGGCCGTGTAGGCGTAGGTGGTGTCGGAGTCGGCGACAGGCGTGCCGGTGACTGCGGAGGCGGATGGGGCGCACAGCGCCAGCGGAGCCGCTATCAGGGCTGCGCCGAGCGTGGCCAGGCGGAGACCTCGGGAGTGCTGCATGAGTTGTTTCCTTGCTGCGGGATCCAAGGGGTGAACAGGCGGTCCGACGTTTCTACTTGGAGGTGCGGATCTCGACGAGCATGTGGTCGCGACCCTCGGGGTCGGCACTCTCGCCGACCGCGGTCCAGGTGTTCTTGGCGACGTCGAAGGACTTCTCCTCCGTGCCGACCGTCATGTCGACCTGGGCGCTCTGGTCGACGCTGCCCTTGACGGCGTACACGGCGGGGATCTCAAGCGTCAGCCAGCCGCTGTTCCCGGTGACCTTGAAGCAGATCTTGTCCTTGCTGCGGGCCCAGACCTCGAGCAGTCCGGTCTCACTGGCGCAGTCGGCCAGCACGATGTGCCCGTCGCCCCGCTTCAGGACGATGTTCTTCTCGGCGAGGATCTTGTCCGCGTTCGGGTAGTTGTATTCCTCCACGGCATATCCGGGTGCCGCGTCGGCCACGGGGTCCGTGTTCCCCGCCGGCCGGCCCGCCGACGAAGTCGTCCACAGCACGGCCGCCAGGCCGGCGGTACATGCCGTCGCAATGACGCGAGTGACGAGTTTCATGTGCATTTCCCTCTTACAGATCAGGTGCCTCATCCCCTTCTTCTCTGCATAGCGACGCGCCCCGACCGGGTGCCTCTACGCCGTTTCAGGGAAATGCGAGCAAGTCCTGGAAGCAGTCGGGATGACGACTGCCGATATTTCCGCGCAGGCCGTTTCGGCCCACCTGGCGAGGCGTGCGAATTCATCCAGGCGAGCTGAAGCGGCTTTCTGCGGCGCCTCATTCAAGAGCTCAATCCCTCCACATGTCCAGCAGGGCAAACCGGAAGCAGCTATGCAGGGTCGGCGAATTCGCCCGCTGAAACAGCCAGTTGCACGAAGGTTGTAGGGATGATCGTGAAGGGCTTGTGAAAAGTGTGAGGCGTGACCTTCACGTACGTGTGGGCTTTGACTCGCGAATGGAAATTCTATCGGGAGATGTTTGGAGTCGAAATTTCCAATTTGCTGGATGGATCGCGCTTTGCGATCCATCATGAATGGTGGAGTGGATTCCCCGAGAAAACGGAACAATTGCCACAGATTAAACCGTAGAGCTGCACCTCGCATTGCTAGCCAATTGACGTTTAACTGAATGGATGTTGGGATCATGCTGCCTCGACGCCCGGACAGCATCTGCGCGCTATTTGCGCATCTGTCTCGGCGACGCGGCGGGCGGCACCGTGCCGCGCCATCGGGGCGAGTGCGGGTCGGATAGACACAGTGAGAGTGGAAAGGAGTCGTGATGTCACAGCAATCACGGCGGGTGTTGAGCAGGCGTCAGACGCTGGCCATTTTCACCGGGGTAGCGGCCGGCAGCGTGCTGTCCACCGGTATGTTCGGGACGCGCCCGGCGTACGCGGCGAGCGGTTCGGGTGGCACGCCGGCGGTGCCCGAGGGATCTGGACTTCCGGATACCGATCGCGGCAGGGTGGTCTGGGCGTACCGATCGGGCCGCCGGGCCGTCCGCACCGCGGCGTCTGCGGCGCTGGCGGGATCCGCCGCGGACATAACGGAGTTCCTCGCTCAGAAGGCACCCGTGGCCTGGGCCGAGGACAACAGGTTCGCGCTCGCGGAGTCCCTGGCCACAGCGGGCTTGGCGACGCGCAACGCCATCGGTGCGGCGTTGTCCAGCGGGGACGCAGCGGTCGAGACCCTCCTCCAGGGCGGTTTCCAGACTGCCGTGGACGAGGATCTCAGGGTGGCCGTGAGTACGGTCCAGGCCCACGGTGCCAAGGCTGTGAAGCGTGATGCATCCGCCGCGCTGGCGGCCGATTCCCCCTTCGCGTTGCGCGCCTTCCTCAGTGACGGGCGGTTCACCGCGCAGGAGGAGGACGACCGTGTGCAGGTGATGACCATCCTCGCCTCAGCGTCACCACAGGTGGCTGACTACGCGAGTCGGGCCATGAACGACGGGTCGGCCAGGGCCATCCGGTGGTTCCTGGAGACGGGTCAGTACATCGCCCGGGCACGCGACGAGGAATCGGCCACGATCAAGCAGTTGGTCGACACCGTGGAGAAGGAAGCACGCCGCGCCGGTCTGAAGACCGATGAGGCTGTCGAGCTGTCCGAGCAGGCAGTCAAGGCTTCCGAGAAGGCGAAAGCCTCGGCACTGGAAGCCAAGGCCGAGGCCTTGGCCGCCGAGCAGGATGTCGCACGCTCGGCCAAGGCGGCGGGGAAGGCCGCGCAGGCGGCCAAGGGCGCGGCCGCGGCCGCGTCGACCGCTGTGGCGGCCTCACGGACGGCACAGTCCGCCGCACAGCGTTCGGTGGCTGCCGCCAATGCCGCTGCCGCGGCAGCGGCATCGGCGGGACGCGCTGCGGCGAATGCGTACCGTGCGGCGATCGCCGCTTCCAAGGACAGGGCGATGGCGGGCGCGGCCACCGCGGCGGCGGACGTGTGCCTGAAGCTGGTGAGCTTCGTGCGCACGGTGGCCGCCAAGGCGGACCTCGCGGCCTTGGCTTCCGACGCGGCGGTGCGGGCGGGCGACGCCGCCCGCAACTCGGCGGTCAACGCGGCCGCCGCCGCCGGCGCGGCGGCCGACGCGGCCGTGGCCTCCGGAGCAGCCAAGTCCGAGGCCGCTGCCGCGAAGCAGGCCGCCGCCGAAGCGGATGCCGCCGCGGCCGTGGCGACCACGGCGGCGGGCAGGGCGCGGAACCTGGCCGGGCAGGCGGCCGCCGCTGCCCGCACGGCGCGTGACGCGGCCAACAGCGCCGCCGATCACGCCGAGAAGGCGGCGGCCGCGGCCAAGGAAGCGGCCGCGCACGCCGGTGAGGCGGTCGACTACGCCAACCGGTCCACGCTGGCTGCCGACGCCGCTGTCGAGGCGGCGAACGCCGCCGCCGCCGCGGTCGCCAAGGCGGGGGATGTCGAAGCGCTGGCCCGCCAGGCCGAGGCCGACAGTCTGGCCGAGGAGACCAGCGAGGCGATCGAGCAGGCACGGCTCGCGGCGAGTGCGGAGTTGAACGAGCTCGAACGGTTCAACCGGGAGCGGACCCAGGAAGCACGCCTCTCCGAAGAGCTCCTGGCACTCATCAGCGCTGCGGAATCAGCGCTGCAGAACGGAACCATCGAGCAGGCCGCGGCGGCCGGGCGCAAGGCGGCGGTCCGCCTCTTGGAGGGCTCGGGGACCTGGACCCGTCAGGCAGCGGAGTACGCGCTGGCCGGTTCGGACCAGGACGTCGTCAACTGGATCTCGACCGACCGCGTCCTCGCGCTGCAGCAGGACAACGTCGAGAACGTCGGGGCGGTCGCCGCGACGTCGACGGAGGCCGTGGCGACGGCGGCCGCGGCGGCTCTGAAGACCGAGGACCACGCCAAGATCAAGGCGTTCCTGGAGACCGGAGCGGTCGAGGCGGGCGCTGAGGACAACCGGGTCGAGGTGGCCAGGATCCTGGCCGACCCCAGCAGCGGCACGAGGGTGCGAAGCGAGGCATCGGCCGCACTGGACGCGGGGACCGCCGAGGCCCTGCACACCTTCCTGTGGGTCGGCCGCGAGGCGGCCGTACGCGAGGATGACCGGGTGGCCGCTTCCGCACTGCTCGCAAGCGGAGGCCCTTACACCAAGGCGGCGGCGCAGATCGCGCTCGAGGGCGACACCTTCATGCTCCGCCAGTTCATCTCAACGACTCAGTACGACCTCGCGCGGATCGACCACGATCGCGCCACGCACATCAGCGCGGTCCGTGCGTCGATCGCACGCGCGGCCAAGATCGCGGCGAATGCGCAGGAGGACGCGGCCCGCGCCTCCGAGGCTGCCGCCCTCGCACGCCAGGCCGCTGACAAAGCGCTCGAGTGGGCCGACCTCGCCAAGGGTTATGCCGCGGATGCGGAGAACTCTGCGCAGGAAGCACGTGACAACGCCGACGCCGCCGAGACGTCTGCGGCCGAAGCGGCGAAGTCCGCCCAGACCGCGAGCAACGCGGCCGCCGCGGCAGTCAAGGCGAGCAGCGTGGCACGCACGGCCGCGACGCGAGCCGTGCGGTCCGCTGAGATCGCCGCGCGCTACGCCACGGACGCCGCGATCTCGGCAACGGTAGCCCGCAAGCAGGCACTCGAAGCCGGCAAGGACGCCGCCGCCGCCGCGCAGGCCGCAACCCAGGCCTACATTCTTGTTGCCCAGGCCGCGGTGCGTGAGGCGATCCAGAAGGCGATCGACAATGCTTCCGTTCCCATCGGCGGCGGGAACGGCCTTCCGGCCGGAGCCGAGAGCTGTCTGACGCCGTTCGGCAAGCCCATCCCGTCCGGAAACGGCAATAACCCGTTTGAGCTGGGGTGGAGCTGGCTCACGGGGGGCGGCGACCGTTCCCAGTGTTTCGGCCCGGACGACGGGTTCACCAAGCTCTACCGCGAGCATCCCTGGACCAGTGAGGCCCTCGGCTACTTTGCTGATCGGGTGCGGGCCGGGAACTACGAGCTGGGTCACACGTACATGTACGACTACAGCCTCGCCGGCTTCCAGGGCCTGAAGTGGCTCAGAGACATCCATGCCACGCAACCAGGAGACGGGCTCCTGACCGGGTACACCGGAAACTTCGCATACGCGTTCCTGGGCTCACAGCAGATCCGGATGACCCCCATCCGGAAGAACGCGGACGGCAGCGTGGTGTGGCGGTACACGGCGTTCAGCGCGCAGAGCATTGAGTCCGCGACCCGCCCGCCTGTCATCGGGTACCAGGACTGGTACAAGGACACCGCGGGTAAGGCCATCAATGGGTTGATCGACTGGGTCAGCGGCGACTCAGGGCCGGGGTCGACCATGACCATGGTCATCGAGTTCAACGTGACGCTGGGGCCGTAGTGGGCAAGCTGACGAGTGGACGTTGGTTCGCCGCTGCCCTGGCCGCTTCCGCGGTACTCATCGCAGGCTGCACGGCTCAGGCCGACGCCGAAGACCTGCCCGGTCTGTACCGCAACGAGGAGACCGGCGGCGAGATCCGGCTTGATTCCGACGGCACATTCACGGCCACTCATCTGTCGACAGACGCGCACACCGACCCCGCCGATTTCCACGGCCAATGGGAGTTCGTCGACAGCAGCGGCAGCGACTTCGTCTACCTGGACATCGATGAGCGTGGCATCGGTGAGGTCTCCGGTGTCCAGCTCTACACGCGCGGCGGAGGAAAGGTAGCGTTCAGCACTCCGGATGGGGCGTGGTCCCTGGTGCTCACCAAGAGCACTGAGACTTAGGGGTCGTGTCTCAAACGGTCATGGAACGTATGGGTCGAACAGGGATCCTGGCCGGGTGATCTTCCGGTGGTGCGCGCGTGAAGGCAGGGCCTCTCGGTAGCTCAGTGGTTGTTGAAGCCAAGAGCTGTTCCAGGAGGCCCTGAGCCTTTTCCAACCTCACGCTGATGCGTGGTGAAGAACGACGACGGCCTTCACGATGCTGGTGGTGCGGTCGGGACAGCAGCAGAGTTTCCGCAGTGGACGCCAGCACTTGAGCGTGGCCATGGCCTGGTCGCCGGCACAGCAGATCTTGGCGTGGGTGGTGTTGTGCCGACGCTGCCATCGCTTGAGCCGACGGCCCCGGAACGGGACGCGAACACACCGGCCGGCACCCTGATAGGACTTGTCCGCCCGGCACTTGATGTCGGCATCGCCAAGGGCCTCGACGATGCCGTGCGTCCGGGCGGCGGCGAGGTCGTGGGTGGAGCCGGGCACCGCCGCAGGCCTCACCGTCGAACTGCGGGACCACCCCGACCTCGGCCCTACGGCACCGGCGCGGCACTGACTGCGGGTCACGTCGCTCATCCGTGCTTCACCATGAGGACGCCGGAGGCACTTCTACCCGGCGGGCAGCGGCAGACGGCGCCGGAACTTCTCCCGGTACGCACCAGGTCCTCGGCAACCGCGCCCGAGGGATCCCTTGAGGAACTGACGTGTTGCTCCGCCCTGAAGCCAGTGTCACTGTCCGTGATCGGCCAGGAGGCGGCCGGAGCAACTGGCGAGATGCCGAGCAGGGAAGAGGAAACGGACCGAAGCCGCAGACGAAGGAGCTGCGTCGCCGGCTGATTCTCCCCGGATTCTCCCCAGCGCTTACAGGAGGGCAAAAGTCCTGGTCAGGGCCTTTCCGGAGGCAGGTAGACGAGATCACCCGCATCACTTCTCCCCAGCGGCTCCCCAGAGCCCGAATTGGGCGGTTCACGCAGAGGTGCAGAAACAAACCGCGTGTGCTGTGCGTGTAGGGCCGGGCGCCTGCTATAGCCAGTCTCGACGCTTGAAAACAGCGTACAAGCTCACGCAGACCACCCCCATCAAGCCGATCGCGAAGGGATATCCGAGGCCCCAACTGAGCTCAGGCATCTGCTCGAAGTTCATGCCGTAAATAGTTCCCACGAGTGTGGGTGCGAAGAGGATGGCGGCCCAGGCCGAGATCTTCTTGATCTCCTCGTTCTGTTCGAAGCCGGCCTCCGCCAGGGCTCGCATCTCCGCGTTCTGTTCCTGGGTGACCAGGGTCGCGTTGACCGTGAGGATGTCCGCCAGGGCCTGCCGGAAGCCGTCGACGCGTTCGCTGGTGTGGGTGACGTGGTCGGCGACGTCCCGGAGGTAGCGCTGGAGTTCCTCGTCCGTGCCGTACTTCGCGAAGCCGGCCATCAGGGCGTGCAGCATGCCCACCAGGGGGCGGGTGGCGCGCTGGAACTCGACCATCTCGCGCGAGAGTTCGTAGATGCGGCGGGAGACCGCCGGGTCGCCGCCGAAGACCTCCGTCTCGATCTCGTCGATGTCGTTCTGGACGCCCGCCACCACGGGTGCGTATCCGTCGACCACCGCGTCGAGGATCGCGTACAGCACCGCCTCGGGTCCCAGGGCCAGCAGGTCCGGGTTCTCCTCCATGCGGCGGCGCACGGCCGAGAGGTCCGGGGCGGCGCCGTGCCGCACCGTGATCAGGAAGTCCGGTCCCACGAAGACGTGCAGCTCGCCGAAGTCGACCTCCTCCGGGGCGTCCAGGTAGCGGGCGGCCCGCAGGACGACGAAGAGCGTGTCGCCGTACCGTTCCAGTTTGGGGCGCTGATGGGCCTCCAACGCGTCCTCGACGGCCAGCTCGTGCAGGTCGAACTCGGCTGCCAGGGAGTGGAGTTCCTCCTCTGTGGGGCGCTGGAGCCCGATCCACGCCATGCCGTCGGGGTGTTCACGCAGCTGGCGGAAGGTGTCGGCCAGGGTGATCGGGGAGGAGACCCGGCGGCCGTCGCGGTAGAGCGTCGACTGCACCACGCTCGGCTCCGCCGAGGGCGGCCGCTCGGACGAGGGCGCCGGCGACGGTTCGGCCCGGTGGCGCCAGGCCGGGCGGGGGCGGCGGTCGGGCATCGTCGTGCGCCTCCTCGGTCGGCGGCCCAGGGTGGGCCCAGAGCAGGATATATGGGGCCAATCCTTTCTGTTCGGTTCTCGGCCACTCGCCTTTGCGGACCGTATCTGTCCGCAACCCCCGATACCGTGCCGACATGGCCCTCAAGACGACCCACCCCGTGCTCGGCCCCCGTGCCCTGAACCGCGCCACCCTCGACCGGCAGCTGCTCCTGCGCCCCGCCCCGCTCGGCGTCGAGGAGGCCGTCGCCCACCTCGTCGGCCTCCAGGCCCAGAACACCAAGCCCCCGTACTACGCGCTCGCCGCCCGCCTCGACGGGTTCCGGCCCGAGGACCTGTCCGCGCTGATGGAGTCCCGGCGGGTCGCCCGGATCGTCTCGCTCCGGTCCACCGTCCACACCCACACGGCCCGCGACGCCGTCGGCCTGCGCCGACTCGTGCAGGCGGGGGCCATCGACCGGGAGCTGAAGATGTTCCGCAAGGGGCTCGACGGCGTCGACCTCGACCGGCTCACCGCCCTGGCCACCGCGTACGTCGAGGAGCGGCCCCGCACCCCCAAGGAGCTGCGGGAGCACCTGCTCCAGGAGTGGCCGGACGCCGATCCGCTCGCGCTCACGATCGCCGCCCGCTGCCTGCTCCTGATGGTCCAGGTCACCCCGCGCGGCCTGTGGCGGCGCAGCGGGCAGGTCGCGCTCACCACCGTCCGGACGTGGTTCGACGGGCCGGCGGACGAGGCCGCCGACCTCGACGAGACCGTACGGCGCTACCTCGGCGCCTTCGGCCCCGCCTCCGTCAAGGACATGCAGCTCTGGTGCGGCCTCACCCGTCTCCGCCCGGCGTTCGAACGACTGCGGGCCGAGCTCCTCGTCTTCCGGGACGAGCACGGCACCGAGCTCTTCGACCTCCCCGACGCGCCCCGCCCCGACGAGGACACCCCCGCGCCGCCCCGGTTCCTCCCCGAGTTCGACAACCTGCTGCTCTCGCACGCCGACCGCACCCGCGTCGTCCCCGCCGAGCACCGCACCCGGACCTGGACCGGCAACCAGGCGCACCGCACCTTCCTCCTCGACGGCTTCCTCGCGGGCCTCTGGCGCCTCGACGAGGCCAAGGACCGCACCACGCTCACCATCGAGCCCTTCGCGCGAGTGACGCGCGCGGAGCGGGCGGCGCTCACGGCCGAAGCGGAGCGGATCCTTCTGTTGATGACACCCCCTGGAACCCCTTACGACGTCGTTCATCCGGAGAGCTGACGGTCAGTCGCCAGGAGGAGGGGCTCCTCATTCGCGTGGGTCGAATCTCTCCGATGTGAACGCCTGTGCGTACAGGGGGATTTCGTTCCTGGCTGTCACGGTTCCGGACTGGGCGGACACGCTTCTGGACCTGGTGAGGGTGAACTGGCCCAACGTCGACGAGGACGCCTGTCGCGACATGGCCGACGCGTTGCGTGAGTTCGCCGACGACGGCCGGCTCGCCAACAACCATGTGCAGCGTCTGCCGTCCTCGGGGCACGGCGAGGCGCTGGACGCCCTCAACGCGCACTGGGGCAAGGTCAAGGACAAGCACCTCAGGGACATGGTGTCCGCGGCCCGGACGATCGCGGACGCATACGGGCTGCTCGCGCTCACCGAAGGGCTGCGGCCCGTACGGCTGTGGGGACGGGAGTGGCGATGGCCGCTGCGGACGGAACCGGCGGACCTGGCCGCAGGAGTCCGGGCGGCACTCGTCGCCGTCTACGTCCTCCACACCCACGGCCTGTTCGACGCCCGCGTCGTCCACCTGCGGGCCACCACGCTCCGGGGGATCGGCGTGACCGTCCTCGACCGGGCCTTTCCCCTGCGCCCGGGATCCCCCGAGGACAACGCGCCGCCCCTGGCCGAGGCGATGGACGAGGAGCTGTCCGCCCATGGGCAGACGCCCGCCTCCTGCGAGCTGCTGCTGTCCCCACCGGTACCGGAGCTGACCGCGCTTCCGCCGGGGAGCCTCGACTGTGCGGTCACGCTGGGCGGCACGAACGGCTTCGCCCTGACCCTGGCGGCGGGCCCGGGAGCCTCGATCGGCCGCCCGGCGGCCGCCGTCACCGCTTTCGACGCCTGGGCCGCCGGGCTCTGAGCACGACGAGCTCCACGCCGTCGGCCCGCCCGGCCCGCTCGGCCGGACGCCCTCCACGGCGGCGCACCCGCCCGGCCCGCTCGGCCGGACGCCCTCCACGGCGGCGCACCCGCCCGGCCCGCTCGGCCGGACGCCCTCCACGGCGGCGCACCCGCCCCGCTCGATCGGCGGACACCCCCTACGGCAGCGCCCCCGCCCGCCGGGCCGCCACCACCGCCTCCAGGCGGGTGTGGGCGCCCAGTTTGCGCATCGCCGAGCGCAGGTAGCCCTTCACCGTCTCCGGGCGGAGGCCCAGGCGCGCGGCCGCCGTGGCGTTCGTCGCGCCCGAGGCGACCTCCGCGAGCACGTCCGTCTCGCGCGGGGTCAGGAACACCCCAGGGGCCGTCTGCGCGGCGCCGGACGCGGATTCCAGACGGCCGCAGACAGCGAGGAGCCGGTCCCGGAGCGCCGGGTCGACGACCTTCGGCGCCAGTTCGCGCAGCTCTCCGTACGCCTGGCGGACCTCCTCCCAGGACGGGCCCGGCGCGGGCGGCGCGAGCAGCTGCCGCACCTCGTCCCGTACCGCCAGGGCCTGCTCCACGTCGCGGGCCGCGGCCATTGCCGCGTCGAAGACGCGCTCGCCGATCGGGAGGGACTCGCGCAGCGCCCCGTACAGCACACCCCGCACCTTGCGCCGCACGACCACGGGGACGGCGATCACCGCCCGCAGCCCCTCCGCCGACACGGGGACGTCGTACTCGTGGGTGATGTGCCGCGACGCCGGGTAGTCCATGACCGCGCACGGCCGCGACAGCGCCAGGCACTTCCCGCCGAGGCCCGAGCCGGCCGAGATCGCCAGCCCCCGCAGCGCGGGCGTCACCGCCCCGCTGAGCTCGGCGATCCGCACCGTGCGGCCCGCGGCCCCCTCCTGGAGCAGTCCGCCGAACACGACGGGCAGCCCGCTGGCGCGCCTCAGCCGCAGCAGGGCCGCCCGCAACTCCACCGCTTCCGTCATCTCGGGCACGGAACCACTCCTTCACCCCCGAACGGGGGTAGTGAGACCTGGGTCACCGATTACACGATGTCCGGGACAGGTCCCGCAACGAGGAGGACACATGACGCCCACGAGCGCGACCGGCGCCACGGAGAGGTTCCGGGCCGCCCGGGACTTCCTGCTGGAGCATCGCGAGGACTACGAGACGGCCTACGAGGGCTTCGTCTGGCCCCGGCCCGACCGTTTCAACT
The DNA here is from genome assembly GCF_042733785.1 of Streptomyces sp. NPDC059695. NCBI lineage: Bacteria > Bacillati > Actinomycetota > Actinomycetes > Kitasatosporales > Streptomycetaceae > Streptomyces > Streptomyces sp. NPDC059695. Next base: position 60,417 of record NZ_JBHWFF010000019.1, read on the forward strand.
GGGCGCTCGAATGGTTCGACGTCATCGCGCGCGACAACGACAGGACCGCGCTGCACATCGTCGAGGAGGACGGCTCCGAGACGCGGGTGAGCTTCGCCGCGATGTCCGCCCGCTCGAACCGGGTCGCGAACTGGCTCCGCGCCCAGGGCGTCCGCGCCGGCGACCGGATCATCCTGATGCTCGGCAACCAGGTCGAGCTGTGGGAGACCGTGCTCGCCGCGATGAAGCTGCGCGCCGTCCTCATCCCCGCCACCCCGCTCCTCGGCCCCGCCGACCTGCGGGACCGCGTCGACCGGGGCCGCGCCCGGCACGTGATCGTGCGGGCCGAGGACACCGCCAAGTTCGACGACGTCCCCGGGGAGTACACCCGGATCGCGGTCGGCGGCGACGGCGTCGGCTGGCTCGGGTACGAGCACGCCGACCGGGAGTCGGACGTGTTCGAGCCCGACGGCGTCACGCGCGCCGACGACACCCTGATGCTGTACTTCACCTCCGGCACGACCGCCCGCCCCAAGCTGGTCGAGCACACCCACGTCTCGTACCCCGTCGGCCACCTCTCGACGATGTACTGGATCGGCCTCAAGCCCGGCGACGTGCACCTCAACATCTCCTCGCCCGGCTGGGCGAAGCACGCCTGGTCGAACCTCTTCGCGCCGTGGAACGCCGAGGCGACGGTCTTCATCCACAACTACACCCGCTTCGACCCGGCCCGCCTCATGGACGAGATGGAGCGGAACGGGGTCACCAGCTTCTGCGCCCCGCCGACCGTGTGGCGGATGCTGATCCAGAGCGACCTGAGCTGCCTGAAGACCCCGCCGCGCGAGGTCGTCGCCGCCGGCGAACCGCTGAACCCCGAGGTCATCGAGTCGGTGCGGCGCGCCTGGGGCGTGACCATCCGGGACGGCTTCGGCCAGACCGAGACGGCCGTCCAGGTGTCCAACAGTCCCGGCCAGCCGCTCAAGGAGGGGTCCATGGGGCGCCCGAGCCCCGGCTTCCGGGTCACCCTCGTCGACCCGGTGAGCGGCCGGGCCGACGTGGAGGAGGGCGAGATCTGCCTCGACCTCGCCGCCCACCCGGTGGGCCTGATGACCGGGTACCACGGCGACCCGGAGCGTACGGCGGAGGCGATGGCCGGCGGTCACTACCGCACCGGCGACATCGGCTCCCGGGACGCGGACGGCTACATCACGTACATCGGGCGGGCCGACGACGTCTTCAAGGCCTCCGACTACAAGATCAGCCCCTTCGAGCTGGAGAGCGCCCTCCTGGAGCACGAGGCCGTCGCCGAGGCGGCCGTCGTCCCCGCTCCCGACCCGCTGCGGCTCGCCGTCCCCAAGGCGTACATCGTCCTCGCGGCGGGCTGGGAGCCGGACGAGGAGACCGCGAAGGCCCTCTTCGCCCACTCGCGCGCGGTCCTCGCGCCGTACAAGCGGGTCCGGCGCATCGAGTTCGCCGACCTGCCCAAGACCGTGTCCGGCAAGATCCGGCGCGTCGAACTGCGCCGGCTGACGGCGGAGGGCGGCGGCAAGGAGTACGTGGAAGGGGACCTCGCGTGACCGCCGTGAACCTCCCGCACGAGGAAGGGGACCTCGCGTGAACCTGTCCTACACCCACGGGACCTCCACCACCGCGCTCCTCGGCGACACCATCGCCGACAACCTCGACCGGGCCGTCGCCGCCTGGCCCGGGCGGGAGGCGCTCGTCGACGTGCCCACCGGGCGGCGGTGGACGTACGCCGCGTTCGGGGCCGACGTCGACCGGCTGGCCGGGGCCCTGCTCGGCAGCGGCGTCCGCAAGGGCGACCGGGTCGGCATCTGGGCCGTGAACTGCGCCGAGTGGGTCCTCGTCCAGTACGCCACCGCCCGCGTCGGCGCCATCATGGTGAACATCAACCCGGCCTACCGCGCCCACGAGTTGGCGTACGTCCTGAAGCAGGCCGGCATCTCGCTGCTCTTCGCCTCGCTCGCCCACAAGACCAGCGACTACCGGGCCATGGTCGAGCAAGTCCACCCGGAGTGCCCGGAGTTGCGAGAGGCCGTCTACTTCGGCGACCCGAGCTGGGACGCGCTGCTCGCCCGGACGCCCGGGGAGCTGCGCCCGGATCCGCTCTCCTGCGACGAGCCGGTCAACATCCAGTACACCTCGGGGACGACGGGCTTCCCGAAGGGCGCCACGCTCTCCCACCACAACATCCTCAACAACGGTTACTTCGTCGGCGAGATGATCGCCTACAGCGAGCAGGACCGCATCTGCATCCCGGTCCCCTTCTATCACTGCTTCGGCATGGTCATGGGCAACCTCGCGGCCACCTCGCACGGCGCCTGCATGGTCATCCCGGCCGCCTCCTTCGACCCCGCCGCCACGCTCCGCGCGGTCCAGGAGGAGCGCTGCACCTCGCTGTACGGGGTGCCGACGATGTTCATCGCCGAGCTCGACCTGCCCGACTTCGCCGCGTACGACCTCTCCACCCTCCGCACCGGGATCATGGCGGGCTCGCCGTGCCCGGTGGAGGTGATGAAGCGGGTCGTCGCCGAGATGAACATGGCCGAGGTGTCGATCTGCTACGGCATGACCGAGACCTCGCCCGTCTCCACCCAGACCCGCCGCGACGACGACCTGGAGCGCCGCACCGGCACCGTCGGCCGGGTCATGCCGCACGTCGAGGTGAAGGTCGTCGACCCGGCCACCGGGCTGACCGTGGAGCGCGGTACGGCGGGGGAGCTGTGCACCCGCGGCTACAGCGTGATGCTCGGCTACTGGGACGAGCCGGAGAAGACCGCCGAGGCGATCGACGCGGGCCGCTGGATGCACACCGGGGACCTCGCGGTCATCCGGGACGACGGCTACGTGCAGATCGTCGGCCGCATCAAGGACATGATCATCCGGGGCGGGGAGAACGTGTACCCGCGCGAGATCGAGGAGTTCCTCTACGGGCACCCCAAGATCGCGGACGTCCAGGTCGTCGGCGTCCCCGACGAGCGGTACGGCGAGGAGATCCTGGCCTGCGTGATTCCCCGCGACCCCGCCGACCCGCCCACCCTGGACGAGATCACGGCCTTCTGCCGCGACCGGCTCGCCCACTACAAGATCCCGCGCAGGGTGGAGATCCTCACCGAGTTCCCGATGACCGTGAGCGGCAAGGTGCGGAAGGTGGAGCTGCGGCAGACGTACGGGCCCTGAGGACCTGCCCGCGCATCGCCGGACAGGCCCTAGCCGGAGTCCCGCACCAGCTCACGCCGCATGCAGACGCGGGGCCACACCGACAGGCCGTGGGCCGACTCGGCCCGGCTGATGGCGCGCAGCCCCTCCGTGAGCGCGGGATCGGAGTCGGCGAGCGGGCGGAAGCCGAGCCGCGTGTAGTACGGGGCGTTCCACGGCACCTCGGTGAAGGTCGTCAGGGTCAGGGCCGCCAGGCCCTGCTCCCTGGCGGCCGCCGCCAGGTGCTCGATCAGCGCCCGGCCGACGCCCCGGCGGGCGGCGTCCGGGTGCACCGACACCTGCTCGATGTGGGCGGCGCCGTCGACGGTGTCGTTGAGCAGGTAGGCCACGGGACGGTCGGCCGCGTCCACCGCCACCCAGGCCCTGCCCGCACTGCGGTACGCCTCCAGGACGTCCAGGGGCAGGGGGTCGTCGTCGGCGATCGCCGCCATGCCGAGCGTACGGAACGGCTCGCCCGCCGCCCGTTCGATGTCCTGGAGCAGCGGGAGTTCGGCCGGAGCGGCCGCTCTGATGCGCATACGACAGTATGGCGTGGCCTCAGCGGGAGGGACCGCCCGCGTCCGGAGCTCCGTCCTCCGGCGGCCGGTTCCGGTCGTCGCCCCCGGGGCCCTCGTGTTCCCGGGGCCGGTCGAGCAGCCCGCCGTCGCGCGAGAACCGTGGCAGGAACAGGGCCAGGGCCGGATCGCCGTACAGCGCCACGTACAGCTGCACGAGCCGTCCGTCCGTGACCTCCCGCCGGTGCGCCGGCAGCGGATACCGCTCCCGCAGGCCGGTGAGGAGCCGCCGTGCCGCCCTCGTCGTGTCCGGCAGCCGCAGCAGCGCCACCGCCACGGCCACCGGAACCGCCCCGGCCGCGAGCGCCCGGGCGAGGCCCCCGCCCGCCGCGCCGGTCACGAGGGGCCCCGCCACCGCGGTCACCGGCACCAGGGCCAGCAGCGTCCGGGCCGCCCACCACCGTGCGAGCGGGCGCAGCAGCCCGGCCCCGCGCAGCTCGCCGCGCAGGGCGTCGACGGCCCGCCGCGCCTCGGGGCGCAGGGAGAGGGTCCGCAGGGCCAGGGCCCGGTGCAGCGCCCCGTGCACCCCGAGCTGTACGGGGTCACGGGTGCGGCCCGGTCCGCCATTGGCGCGAATCGTATGTTTGCGGCCCGCCGCCACGGCGCCGCGCTGGTGCAGTGCCACCAGCGCCACGGTGACGGCCGCCCGCCGGCCGCCCCGCAGCAGCGCGAGGGCCTGCGGCGGGGGCGTGCCGCCCGCCGCGGTGTCCTCGCTGCGGGTTCCGCAACTCCTCAACAGCAGCACTGCGAGCAGCAGTTCGAACCAGGCCGCCCCGATGAACCACCACATCCCCGTCGGCATGACACCCACCCCCGAAGGTGTTGTGCCCGGGGGAGCGTGATCGTCACGCGTGAATGGCCGATTTCGGATGCCGAGGAGTTGTGAGGGACTCCGCGCTCAGGCGCCGCCGGCCGCGAGCGCCTCCGCCGCGTCGTTGACCGGCTGTGGGGTGCCGGTCAGGTCGAGGGCGAAGAGCGGGATGCCGACCTCGGCGGCGCGCGAGGCGGCCTCGGGGGTGTAGCCCGCGAGCGAGAAGAACACGCTCACCGTGGCGGAGGTCAGCCCGTTCAGCCAGAGGCACTCGACGGCCCGCAGCCCGGTCGGCCGGGTGCTCGGATCGACCTGGGCGACCAGGCCGGGCGCCCGCAGGTCCACGCCGGACGCGGATCGCTCCTCGGGCTGGACCACGTCCCGGAAGCCGAGCCAGCGCAGGTACCCGGCCGCCGCCGCGACCGCGTCGCGCGAGGTCCGGATGGTCACGGGACGGAAGGCCCCGCGCAGGGCAGCGGGGTGCGGGGCGGTGACGGGCGGCGGGAGGTGCGCGGGGTAGCGCTCGGCGAAGGCCCGGGGGCCGGCGGGGCCGGGGCCGGAGCTGGTGCCGGGGTCGGTACTGGGGTCGGGCGTACCCGCACCGCTCCGGGCCCTCGGGCCGGGCCCGAACCACGGGGACCCGGGCTCGACGGGCACGTCCCGCACCCCGTCGGCCCCGCTGTCGTCGGTCCCGCCGCCTGTCCCGTCCTCTGCCGTGCCGCCGGAAGGGCCTCCGTCCGCCGCGCCGCCGCGTGGGGTGGCGGTCGTACGGGCCGGGTCGGCCCCCTCCTGCCCGGTCTCCACCTGCCCGGCCTTCTCCGTTCCGGCCCTGTCCTCCGCCGGTCCAGGGGGTGGGTTCCCTCCAGGGGGCGCGGTCGGCGGCCGGTGCTCTCCGGGGCTCCGGCCCGGGGCGGGACGCCCCTCCGTTCCGGCCGCGCCGCCGAGCGCCGTTCCGGCCGCGCCGCCGTCCTCCGTTCCGGGCGGGTCCTCGGCCCGCGGGCCCGTCGCGTCCGCCGGGTCCGACGCCCCCGTCCGTACCGGTATCCGCAGGACCGTCCCGCACGGGCAGCCCAGTTCCGGGTGGGGCCATGCGTTCTCGTGGCCGCAGGCCCCGCAGCGGACGGTGACCCAGATGTCGGCCCAGTTCCGGTGCCTGATCGGCGACGCGGGTTCGTCCGCCGCGACGACCGGCGCGACCGGGCTTCCGCACGCGCACGGGTAGGCGGGTGGCGCGTACGCCTGCGTCCGCAGGCACTCCGGACAGCGCACCGGTACCGACTCGCCCACAGCCCAACCCCCTGTCGTTCCGCCCCATGGTCCCCCCATCCGGCACCCCGGGGGAGGGGGTTCGGCCACTTCCGTGATCCCGGCGGGCGGACTTCTCTTGACGGCTCTCCGCCGCCCGACCTACATTGCTTCCGTATAGCAGAACAGTATTTCCGCATTACGGAAACAGGCGGTTCGGGCCTCCCGAGACGAGCCACCCGCCTGGATCCGCCCGGCCGAAGCAGGAGCACTCCCATGCCTCGTATGACCGCCGCCGCAGCGGCCGTTGAGATCCTCAAGCGCGAAGGCGTCACCCAGGCGTTCGGCGTCCCCGGCGCGGCGATCAACCCCTTCTACCGCGAGCTCAAGAACGTCGGCGGCGTCAGCCACACGCTCGCCCGCCACGTCGAGGGCGCGTCCCACATGGCCGAGGGCTACACCCGTGCCCAGGCCGGCAACATCGGCGTCTGCATCGGTACGTCCGGCCCCGCCGGCACCGACATGATCACCGGCCTCTACTCGGCCATCGCCGACTCGATCCCGATCCTGTGCATCACCGGCCAGGCTCCGGTCTCGAAGCTCCACAAGGAGGACTTCCAGGCCGTCGACATCGCCACGATCGCCAAGCCGGTCACCAAGGCCGCGACGACCGTCCTGGAGGCCGCGCAGGTCCCGGGCGTCTTCCAGCAGGCCTTCCACCTGATGCGCTCCGGCCGTCCCGGCCCGGTCCTCATCGACCTGCCGATCGACGTCCAGCTGACCGAGATCGAGTTCGACCCGGAGACCTACGAGCCGCTGCCGGTCTACAAGCCGTCCGCGAGCCGCGCGCAGGCCGAGAAGGCGCTGAGCTTCCTCCTGGAGTCCGAGCGCCCTCTGATCGTCGCCGGCGGCGGCATCATCAACGCCGACGCCTCCGACCTGCTCGTCGAGTTCGCCGAGCTGACGAACATCCCGGTCATCTCCACCCTCATGGGCTGGGGCACCATCCCGGACGACCACGAGCTCGCCGCCGGCATGGTCGGCGTCCAGACCGCGCACCGCTACGGCAACGCGACCTTCCTGGAGTCGGACACCGTCATCGGTATCGGCAACCGCTGGGCCAACCGCCACACGGGCTACAACCTGGAGGCGTACACCAAGGGCCGGAAGTTCGTCCACGTCGACATCGAGCCCACCCAGCTCGGCAAGATCTTCGCCCCCGACTACGGCATCGCCTCCGACGCCAAGGTCGCCCTGGAGCTCTTCATCGAGATCGCGAAGGAGTGGAAGGCCGCCGGCAAGCTGCCCGACTTCTCCGCCTGGGCCGCCTCCGCGCAGGAGCGCAAGGCCACCCTCCAGCGCCGCACGCACTTCGACAACATCCCGATGAAGCCGCAGCGCGTCTACGAGGAGATGAACAAGGCCTTCGGCCCGGAGACCCGCTACGTCACCACCATCGGTCTCTCGCAGATCGCGGCCGCGCAGTTCCTGCACGTCTACAAGCCGCGCCACTGGATCAACTGCGGCCAGGCCGGCCCGCTCGGCTGGACCATCCCGGCCGCCATCGGCGCCGCCACCGCGCAGCCGGACGTCCCGGTCGTCGCGCTCTCCGGCGACTACGACTTCCAGTTCATGATCGAGGAGCTGGCGGTCGCCGCCCAGCACAAGGTCCCCTACGTCCACGTCCTCGTGAACAACGCCTACCTCGGTCTGATCCGTCAGGCGCAGGGCGGCCTCGGCATCAACTTCGAGGTCAACCTCGAGTTCGAGAACATCAACACCCCGGAGATCGGCGTCTACGGCGTCGACCACGTCAAGGTCGCCGAGGGCCTGGGCGTCAAGGCCATCCGCGTCACGGACCCGGACAAGCTGGGCGAGGCGCTGGAGGAGGCCAAGAAGCTGGCCGTCGAGCACCAGGTCCCGGTCGTCGTCGAGGCCATCCTGGAGCGCATCACCAACATCGCCATGAGCAAGACGGTCGACATGAGCGACGTCACCGAGTTCGAGGACCTGGCCACCGAGCCCGGCCACGCGCCGACCGCGATCAAGGCCCTCCAGGTCTGATCACGGAGCAGTGAGACGACCCCCGTCCCGAGGAGCACCGGGACGGGGGTCTCCCTGTGCCGCCACCAGGACCGCGCCCGCCTCCGTCCACTCGTAGAGGACCGAGCGGCCCGCCCTCCCGCGCCGGACGAGCCCGGCGTCGAGCAGCACCCTCAGGTGCCGGCCCACCGAGCCGAGCCCCTGCCCGGTGAGCGCCACCAACTGGCTCGTGGACAGCGGGGATCCGAGCCGCACGAGCACTCCGGCGCGGGCCGTCCCGAGCAGGGCCCCCAGGGCCTCCGGCACCGCCGTTCCCGCCGTGTCCGCGAGCACCCCCGAGCAGGCGTAGACGATCGCGTACCGCTCCGTCCCCTCCCACGACACCCAGCCGGTCGCCGGGGTCACCGGCACCAGCAGCAGCCGCCCCCTGTCGACCGAACGCGGCGGATAGTCACGGGTGTTGACCTGCAGCCGCCCGTCGCCCAGCCAGCGCATCCTCCCCGGGCACAGCTCGTCGAGCGCCGACGCCCAGCCGCCCCGGCTCAGCAGCGCCGTCCGCGCCACCACGTCGGCCTCCAGGACCCGTCGCCGCCGTGCCCACTCCGGCAGCACCGTCTCCCGCCAGACCCAGCCGAGCACGGCCGCGAGCCGCTCCGGAAGGTCCCGCGCCGAGCGCAGCGGCTCCGGGACCGGACCGCCGATCGCCACCGCCAACTGGTCCACGGCCTCCGCGGGCCTCGTCGCCCGCACCGCCTCGACCTCCTCCTCGAAGCTCCGCTCGCGGTCGCCCAGCGGGGTCGGGGTGAGGAAGTCGGCGTTCCACGTGGGGCCGATCGCCGCCCGGACGAGCAGGGCGTCGAGCGGCTCGGCCGCCAGCCGCTCCCGGTACGCGGGCAGGTGCCGGCCGAGCCAGGCGCGCTCGCCCGGATGCCCCGGCACCCCCGTGTGGAGCGTCTTGAGCGAGGCGACCGTCTCGGCGAGCGGCGAGAGCAGGAACCCGCTCCCCGCCAGGGTGTCCGTGCCGATCTGCCACCAGCCCATGTTTCGCCTCCCCGCGAAACATTACCGGTGGCCCGCGCGCTCTCCGAGACTCCGCTGCATGCCCCGCTACCGCACGCTCTTCCGCACGCCCGAATTCACCCCGCTCTTCGTCACCGGAGCCGCCCACACGGCCGCCCAGACCGTCGCCGGACTCGGGCTCGCCACGCTCGTCTTCCGCTCCACCGGGTCCCCGCTGCTCTCCGCCCTCGCCCTCTTCGGCCCCTCGCTGGCCCAGCTCCTCGGCGCGACCACCCTGCTGTCCGCCGCCGACCGGCTGCCGCCGCGCGCCGCGATCTCCGGCATCGCCCTCTTCTTCGCCCTCGGCACCGCCGTCCTGGCGGTCCCCGCGCTGCCGACCTGGACGGTCTTCGTGATCCTGCTCGCCGAGGGCCTCGCGGCCTCGCTGGGCGGCGGGGTGCGCCACGGCCTCCTCAACGAGATCCTCCCGCGCGAGGAGTACCTCCTCGGCCGCTCCGTGATGAACATGGCCACCGGAGCCTTCCAGATCGGCGGCTTCGCCACCGGCGGGCTGCTCGTCGCGCTGCTCTCGCCGCGCGGCACGGTCCTCGCCGGTGCGGGGCTCTACCTCGCCGCCGCCCTGGCCGCCCGCCTCGGTCTCGGGGCGCGGCCGCCCCGCGCGGCCGGGCGGCCGTCGGTCGCCGAGACCTGGCACACCAACGGCCGGCTGCTGTCCGTGCCCGCTCGCCGCCGCGCCTACCTCGCGCTCTGGGTGCCGAACGGGCTGGTCGTCGGCTGCGAGTCGCTCTTCGTGCCGTACGACCCCGAGCGCGCCGGGCTCCTCTTCGCCTGCGGCGCGCTCGGGATGCTGGCGGGGGACACCGCCGTCGGCCGCTTCGTACCGGCGCGGCTGCGGGCCCGGCTCCGCTTCCCGCTCCAGGCGCTGCTCGCGGCCCCGTTCCTGCTGTTCGCCCTCGATCCCAGGCTGCCGCTGGCGCTCGCCCTCGTGACCGTGTCCGCGGTCGGGTACGGCGCGAGCCTGCTGCACCAGGAGCGGCTGATGACCCTGGTGCCGGAGGAGCTGAGCGGTCACGCCCTCGGGCTGCACACGTCGGGGATGCTGGCGTTCCAGGGGGTGAGCGCGGGGCTGGCCGGCACCCTCGCCCAGTACAGCTCACCGCGTACGGGGATGGTGCTGCTCGCCCTCGTCTCGCTCACCGTGACGTTCCTGCTGGCCCGGGCGGAGCGCGGGGAGGAGCCCGGGGAGCCCGGCGGGGTGCAGTCGGGCGCGGCGCGACCGTCTTCTCGCGGGGACCGTCGGCGAGCGGCCTGAGCGGGGCCGCACAAAGAAGAAGAGCGCGGAACCAGGGACCGTAAACCTGGTTCCGCGCTCTCCCGCTTGTGACCGCCCGACGGCACGAGGCTGGCGCGACAGGACGTTCGCGCCGCCGGGCGGAGTCTTGGGGTGTGCCGGCTTCCGGAGCCGGCGGACGGAGTCCGACGCAGCCGTCCGAAGCCTGCGGAGTTGTGCGAGGGCGGCATCGAGAGGGGGTCGTCCGCGCCGCCGGGCGGAGTCTCGGGGATTCCCCGAAGAGGGGGCGTTGGGACCGCGGCGGTGCCGACGGGCGCCATGGTGATCCTCTTCCTTCAGGTCAGGAAGGGGGCCCGGCGTCCTTACCACCGCACTGGCTCGGAGCCGCCGCGGTCCTCACGCTTGTCCGGTCCGCCGACCACCCCTCATCCGGGCCGGCGATCCGGACCACGTACGGCACTGACCTCCCGTCAGGTGCCGTACGCAGTCTGGGTACTGCTGTGCGGTCAGTCCTCGCGCAGGGCCTCGACGGCCTCGCGGACGCGCTTGCCGTAGTCCGCGTCGGCGGCGGCGAAGTGCGCGAGGTTCTTCTCGATGACGTCCTCGCGGGACACCTGGGACAGACCGCCGGCGATGTTGGCGATCAGACGGCCCTTCTCGGCCTCGGACATCAGGCGGTAGAGCTCACCGGCCTGGAAGAAGTCGTCGTCCTTGGTGTGCGCGGGCGCCTCGTGGGTGCCGGTCCAGCCGTGGATCGCGAGCGGCGCGGAGAGCGCGGCGTCGGTCTGGGCCGGGCCCGAGTACGAGTTGGGCTCGTAGTTCTTGTCGTGGCGCGAGCCCTGGCGGGTGGCCATGGCGCCGTCCCGGCCGTAGTTGTCGGCCACGGTCGCCTTCGGGGCGTTCACCGGGAGCTGGGTGTGGTTCACACCGAGGCGGTAGCGGTGGGCGTCCGCGTAGGCGAAGAGACGGCCCTGGAGCATCTTGTCCGGCGACGGACCGATGCCCGGCACGAAGTTGTTCGGGGAGAACGCGGCCTGCTCGACCTCGGCGAAGACGTTGTCCGGGTTGCGGTCGAGGACCAGGCGGCCCACGCGCTGCAGCGGGTAGTCGCTGTGCGGCCACACCTTGGTGAGGTCGAACGGGTTGAAGCGGTACTCGGCGGCCTCGGCGGCCGGCATGACCTGGACGTACAGGGTCCACGAGGGGCTCACGCCGCGCTCGATGGCCTGCAGCAGGTCCGTCTGGTGCGAGTTCGCGTCCTTGCCGACGAGCTCGGCGGCCTGGTCGGCGGAGAGGGAGCGGATGCCCTGGTTCGTCTTGAAGTGGTACTTGACGAAGAAGGCCTCGCCCGCCTCGTTGGTCCACTGGTAGGTGTGCGAGCCGTAGCCGTTCATGTGACGGTACGAGGCCGGGATGCCGCGGTCGCCCATGAGCCAGGTGATCTGGTGGGTGGCCTCGGGGGCGTGCGCCCAGAAGTCCCAGACGTTGTCCGGCTCCTGCTTGCCCGTGAAGGGGTCGCGCTTCTGCGAGTGGATGAAGTCGGGGAACTTGATCGGGTCCTTGATGAAGAACACCGGGGTGTTGTTGCCGACGAGGTCGTAGTTGCCCTCTTCGGTGTAGAACTTCAGGGCGAAACCGCGGGGGTCGCGCACCGCGTCCGCGCCGCCGAGCGAGTCGGCCACGGTGGAGAAGCGGAGGAACGTCTCGGTCTTCTTGCCGACCTCGCCGAGGAAGTCCGCCTTGGTGTACGCGGTGACGTCGTCGGTCACCTCGAAGTAGCCGTACGCACCGGAACCGCGGGCGTGCACCACGCGCTCCGGGATCCGCTCACGGTTGAAGCGCGCGAGCTTCTCCAGCAGGTGCTGGTCCTGGAGGAGGAGAGGGCCACCGACGCCGGCGGTGGCGGAGTTCTGGTTGTCGGCGACGGGGGCGCCGGACTCGGTCGTAAGCACGCGCTTCGACATCGTGACCTTCCGTACGGGAGCTCTGCTGACGGTCCGAGGAGCGTAAATTCGGCTCGAACAGCACGTCAACAGTTTGTTGAAAATGAAGTGTGGTGTTCCGGTCGGCGGCGACGCCTGGGCGCGACAGGACAGGTTGTCAGCGCCGCCGCCGACCGGAAATCAGGGGCCCCGGTGAAGGGGCGGGTGATCAGACCTGCTGGCCGGAGAGGCGCTCGACGGCGCGCAACAGGGCCGAGTGGTCCAGGCCGCCGTCACCCTGGGCGCGCAGCGACGCGACGAGCTGGGCGACGACCGCGCCGACCGGGAGGGCCGCACCGACGTTGCGGGCGGCGACGGTGACGATGCCCATGTCCTTGTGGTGCAGGTCGATCCGGAAGCCGGGCTTGAAGTCCCGGTTCAGGAAGTTGTCCTTCTTGCGGGTCAGCACGGTCGAGCCGGCCAGACCGCCGTTGAGGACGTCCAGGGCGGCCTGGAGGTTCACGCCGGACTTCTCGAGGAAGACGACGGCCTCGGCACAGGCCTGGATATTCACCGCGACGATGAGCTGGTTGGCGGCCTTGACCGTCTGGCCGGAGCCGTGCGGGCCGCAGAGCACGATGGTCTTGCCGAGGGCCTCCAGGATCGGGAGGGCCTCGTCGAAGTCGGCCTGCTCGCCGCCGACCATGATCGAGAGCACGGCCTCGATCGCGCCGGCCTCGCCGCCGGACACCGGGGCGTCGATGACGCGGATGCCCTTCTCGGCGGCGTTCTTCGCGAGGTCGACCGAGGTCTGCGGGGTGATCGACGACATGTCGACGATCAGCGCGCCCTGCTTGGCGTTCTCGAGGATGCCCTCGGGGCCGTAGGAGATGGCCTCGACCTGCGGGGAGGCGGGCACCATCGTGATGATGACGTCGGCGTCCTTGACGGCCTCGGCGATCGACGCGGCGGCGCTGCCGCCGGCCTTCGCGAGACGCTCCAGCTTGTCCTGCTCCAGCGTGAAGCCGGTGACCGAGTATCCGGCCTTGAGGAGGTTCTCGGACATGGGGGAGCCCATGATGCCGAGGCCGATCCAAGCGATCTTGGGGAGGTTGCTCATGAGGGTGCCTCTCAAAACAAGGTGGTACGGGGAGGGAGCCTGCGTCAGCGGGCGGCGCGGGCCTCGGCCGGGAGCCATTCGAAGGACGCGGCGGCGTCGGCGGCCTTGTACTCCAGGCCGACCCAGCCGTCGTAACCGGCCTTCTTCAGCTCGTCGAGGAGCTGCTCCAGCGGCAGGTCGCCGGTGCCCGGCGCGCCGCGGCCCGGGTTGTCCGCGATCTGGACGTGGCCGGTCTTGGCCGCGTACTGGGCGATGACCTGGCTGACGTCCTCGCCGTTCATCGACAGGTGGTAGATGTCGAGGAGGAACTTGGCGTTGCCGAGGCCGGTGGCCGCGTTCACCTTGTCGATGACCTCGATGGCGGAGGGGGCGCTCACCAGCGGGTAGAGCGGCGACTCCGGCTTGTTCAGGGTCTCGACGAGGAGGATCGCGCCGACGCGGTCGGCGGCGCGGGCGGCCAGGACCAGGTTCTCCAGGGCGAGGGTGTCCTGGATCTGCGGGTCCACCCCCTCGACGCGGTTCCCGTAGAGCGCGTTGAGCGCCTTGCAGCCGACCGAGGCGGCGAAGTCGGCGGCCACCTCGATGTTGGCGCGGAAGCGGTCCGACTCTTCCCCGGGCACGGAGAGGGCTCCGCGGTCCGGGCCGGGGAGCTGCCCGGCGTAGAAGTTCAGGCCCACCAGCTGGGTGCCGGCGTCCTCAAGAGCCTTCTTGAGGGCGTCGAGCTCGCTCTGCTCGGGGGTGGCGGTGTCGATCCAGGGCCACCACAGCTCGACCGCGGTGAAGCCCGCCGCGGCGGCGGCCGCGGGGCGCTCCAGGAGCGGGAGTTCCGTGAAGAGGATCGACAGGTTCACATCGAAGCGCTGGTCCGTGTATCCCATGAGGGGCGGCGCTCCTTCCGTATTGCGGAAGTAAGTTTCTGTCTGACGGAATGTTGCAAGGCGGGCGTCGTACTTGTCAAGAGGTCCCCGCAGGTCCGGGGCTCCCGCGGGGCGGGGTGGGGCCGTAGCGTGGGGCCATGGAGCGTTTGAGAGTGGAGTTCACGACCGAGCCGTTCGACCTCGACGAGGCGCCGGCGCACGCGGTCGTGGCCCGTGAGGTCATTCAGTCGGCGGAGCTGGACGCGGTCGACGTCGGCCCCTTCGGCAACACGGCGGAGGGCGGCGCCGACGCGGTGCTGACCGCCGTCGACGCCCTGCTGCGCAAGTCGCTCGCGGCGGGCGCCACGCGCGTCTCGCTCCAGGTCAACGTCATCGGGGAGGGCGAGAAGTGAGCGAGCACCCCTTGGTCTCGGCCGTGAAGCCGCTGGTGGACGCCATGGGCGCCGAGCTGCTGGTTCCCGCGCAGGCGGAGGGTGACGACGTCGTCCTGGCCTGGGAGGGCGAGGACGTCCTCGCCGTGCGGCTGCCGCAGCTCTCGGACTCCCTGGACCACATCCTCGCGGCGATGGAGCGGCGGCACGGGATGCCGCTGGCCGAACTGGACCGCAAGGCGAAGCAGGAGGTCGTCCGGATCCTGGAGGCGCGTGGTGCCTTCTCGGTCCGCCACGGAGTGGAGACGGTGGCGGGCGCGCTCGGCGTCAGCCGTTTCACCGTGTACAACTACCTCAACCGGGAGACCGCCCTGAACAGGGAAAAGGCCACCAGGGGCGAGTAGTTGATCATGTATGGCCACAAGCCGTCGTCCGCATGTCGGGACGACGGCTTTTGTGTGGCCGAGTTTTCAACAAAGTGTTGACGTTGTGTTGCGGAGGGCGTTAGCTATCCGCAGCCCGTCCGACGCACAGCGAAAAACAGCCACGGAGGCTTCCCGTGACTTCAGGTACGACACCGGGTCTCACCCGGTTCAACACCTCCTCGGACAGCGAGGCCGTAGCCGCGCTCCACGAGGTGTGTTCCAGTTCGGCGTGGGGGAGCAAGCTTCTCGCCCAGCGCCCGTACACCACCGCCGAAGCCCTCTTCCTCGCCAGTGACGCCGCCATGGCCGAGCTGACCACCGAGGACCTGGCCGAGGCGATGGCGGGGCACCCGCCGATCGGTCGTCCGAAGGCCGGGGACCCGACCTCCTCCCGCGAACAGAGCGGGATGGCCGGCGCCTCCGCGGAGCTCAAGGCCGAGATGCTCGAGCTCAACCTGGCCTACCAGGACAAGTTCGGTCATGTCTTCCTCATCTGCGCCACCGGCAGGACCGGCGAGCAGATGCGCGACGCGGTCCGGGACCGGATCGGGAACTCGCCCGAACAGGAGCGGGAGATCGTCCGCACCGAACTGGGCAAGATCAACCGCATCCGCCTGACCCGTCTCGTCGAGACCTCCGAGGAAGAGAGCTCCGCATGAGCACCGACACCACCGCCTCGGTGTCCACCCACATCCTGGACACCAGCATCGGCCGCCCGGCCAAAGGCGTGGCCATCACGCTCGCGGCCCGCAGCGGCTCCGACGCGGAATGGGTCACGCTCGGCGGCTCCGCCACCGACGCGGACGGGCGCTGCAAGGACCTGCCGGCGCTGCCGGAAGAAACCACCCACGTACGTCTCGACTTCGAGACCGAGACGTACTTCGCAAAGAAGCAAGCCGAGGCGCAGCAGGACGCCCCCCGCGTAAGGGACAGCGGTGCGTTCTTCCCGGAGGTGGCGATCACGTTCGCCGTCAAGCCGGGCGAGCACTACCACGTACCGCTGCTGCTCAACCCGTTCGGCTACTCCGTTTACCGAGGGAGCTAGCAGACATGCCCACGATTCTCGGCCAGAACCAGTACGGCAAAGCAGAGAACCGCGTCGTCAAGATCACGCGGGATGGCGCCACCCACCACATCAAGGACCTGAACGTCTCCGTCGCCCTCTCCGGCGACCTCGACGACGTCCACCTCACCGGCTCGAACGCCCACTGCCTCCCCACCGACACGACGAAGAACACCGTCTTCGCGTTCGCCAAGGAGTACGGCATCGAGTCCGCCGAGCAGTTCGGCATCCACCTCGCCCGCCACTTCGTGACGAGCCAGGAGCCGATCCACCGGGCCCGCATCCAGATCGAGGAGTACTCCTGGGAGCGCATCGCCTCCTCGGACGCCAACTCCAAGTTCATCGGTTCGGACGAGGTCAACCACTCCTTCGCCCGCAAGGGCCAGGAGACCCGCGTCACCCAGATCACCTACGACGGCGAGAAGTGGGAGGTCATCTCCGGCCTCAAGGACCTCGTCGTCATGAACTCCACCAACTCGGAGTTCTGGGGCTACATCAAGGACAAGTACACCACCCTCCAGGAGGCGTACGACCGCATCCTGGCCACCCAGGTGTCCGGTCGCTGGCGGTTCAACTGGACCGACGACGACCAGCGCATGCCCAACTGGGAGCGGTCCTACGAGCAGACCAGGAAGCACATGCTCGAGGCCTTCTCGGAGACGTACTCGTACTCCCTGCAGCAGACGCTGTACCAGATGGCCACGCGCATCATCAACCACCGCTCGGAGATCGACGAAGTCCGCTTCTCGCTCCCGAACAAGCACCACTTCCTGGTGGACCTCGAGCCCTTCGGCCTGAAGAACGACAACGAGGTCTACTACGCCGCCGACCGCATGTACGGCCTCATCGAGGCCACCGTCCTCCGCGACGGAGCCACGGCGCAGATCCCGGTCGACATGACCAACCTCTAAGCGGCATCTGAGTGACCGGCCCCCGCCCGCCCGCAGTCGGGCGGGGGCCGCACCAGACCGGAGGGAATCTCATGGCACAGCCTGCAAAGGGGCCGGCAACCGCCGAAGGCCCGTGTTCCACCCCTCCGTCCACCCCCGGCCCGGCTCCGGCCGAGTGTCACCCGGTGGACGAGAAGCTCCCCGCCTCGCGGCTCGTCCCCGCGGCACTCCAGCACATCGCCGCGATGTACGCCGGCGTCGTCACCCCTCCGCTCATCATCGGCCAGGCCGTCGGCCTGGACGCCGCCGGCATGACCCGGCTCATCGCGGCAAGCCTGCTCATCGCCGGCTGCGCGACCATCCTGCAGACCCTCGGCCTCGGACGCTTCGCCGGAAACCGGCTCCCGTTCGTGAACGCCGCCTCGTCCGCCGGCATCGCCCCGATGCTCGCCATCGCCGAGACCAGCGCCCCCGGGCACCAGCTCCCCGCCATCTACGGCGCGGTGATGGTCGCCGGAGTCTTCTGCCTCGCCGTCGGACCCTTCTTCGGCAGGCTCCTGCGCTTCTTCCCGCCGCTCGTCACCGGCGTCGTGATCACCCTCATCGGTGTCACCCTGATGCCCGTGCCCGTCGGCTGGGCCCAGGGCGGCGACAAGACGGCCGCCGACTTCGGCGCCATGAAGTACCTGGCACTCGCCGGCTTCACCCTCGTCGTCATCCTGCTCTTCCAGCGCTTCGGCAAGGGCTTCGTCAAGCAGATCGCCCTGCTCCTCGGCCTGCTCATCGGCACCCTCGCGGCCGTCCCCTTCGGGATGGCGGACTTCAGCGCCCTGCGCGAGGCGCCCGTCGCGGCCCTGCCCGCCCCCTTCGCCTTCGGCGCCCCCGAGTTCCAGCCCGCCGCGATCCTCTCCCTGTGCATCGTGATGCTGGTCCTCATGACCGAGTCCAGCGCCGGCATGCTCGCCCTCGGCGAGATCTGCGACCGCCGCAGCGACGGGAAGACCATCACCCGGGGCCTGCGCACCGACGGCATCGCCACCCTGCTCGGCCCCGTCTTCGGCGGCTTCCCGACCTCCGCGTTCGCGCAGAACGTCGGCGTCGTCTCGCTGACCCGGGTCCGCTCCCGGTACGTGGTCGCCGTCGCCGGCGGAGCCCTGCTCGTCCTCGGAGCCTTCCCCGTCCTCGGCGCGGTCGTCTCGATGGTCCCGATGCCCGTCCTCGGCGGCGCCGGCATCGTCCTCTTCGGCTCGATCGCGGTCAGCGGCATCCGTACCCTCTCCGAGGCCGGACTCGACGACAGCTCGAACATCATCCTGGTGGCCGTCGCGCTCGGAGCGGGCATCATCCCGCTCGCCGCTCCCACCTTCTACGCCGGTTTCCCCGCCTGGGCCCAGACCGTGCTCGGCTCCGGCATCAGCGCCGGCGCGCTCGTCGCGGTCCTGCTCAATCTGTTCTTCCACCATCTCGGCACCCGGAGCCGTCACGCGGCTCCGGCACTCAAATCCTCCTAGGGTCCTGCCGTGCCCACACCATCCCCGAGGAATGAAGGAAGCACCGCCATGGCAGCACCTTCGGCAGCCCAGCGCATCGTCATCGAGAACGCGGCGATCGCGACGGTCGACGCGAACGACACCGAGTACGCCTCCGGCTACCTGGTCGTCGCCGACAACAAGATCGAGTCCATCGGCGCCGGCAAGGCGCCCGAGGGCCTGGAGAACGTGGTCCGCCGGATCGACGCCACCGGTCACCTGGTGACGCCCGGCCTGATCAACACCCACCACCACTTCTACCAGTGGATCACCCGGGGCCTCGCCACCGACCACAACCTCTTCAACTGGCTGGTCGCGCTCTACCCGACGTGGTCGCGCATCGACGAGTCGATGGTCCGCGCCGCCGCGCAGGGCTCCCTGGCGATGATGGCCCGTGGCGGTGTCACCACCGCGATGGACCACCACTACGTCTACCCGCAGGGCTCCGGCGACCTCTCCGGCGCCATCATCGGCGCCGCCTCCGACATGGGCGTCCGCTTCACCCTGGCCCGCGGCTCCATGGACCGCAGCGAGAAGGACGGCGGCCTGCCGCCGGACTTCGCCGTCGAGACCACCGAGGGCGCGCTCGCCGCGACCGAGGAGACCGTCCGGAAGTACCACGACGCCTCCTTCGACGCCATGACCCAGGTCGCCGTCGCCCCCTGCTCGCCCTTCTCCATCTCCACCGAGCTGCTCCGCGAGGGCGCCGCGCTCGGCCGCCGTCTCGGCGTGCGCATGCACACCCACGGCTCCGAGACCGTGGAGGAGGAGAAGTTCTGCCACGAGCTCTTCGGCATGGGCCCGACGGACTACTTCGAGTCCACCGGCTTCCTCGGCGAGGACGTGTGGATGGCGCACTGCGTCCACATGAACGACTCCGACATCGAGGCCTTCGCCCGCACCAAGACCGGTGTGGCCCACTGCCCCTCCTCCAACGCGCGCCTCGCCGCCGGCATCGCCCGCGTACCGGACATGCTCAAGGCGGGCGTCCCCGTCGGCCTCGGCGTCGACGGCACCGCCTCCAACGAGTCCGGCGAGCTCCACACGGAGCTGCGCAACGCGCTCCTCATCAACCGGCTCGGCGCCCACCGCGAGGCCGCGCTCAACGCCCGCCAGGCCCTGCGCCTCGGCACCTACGGCGGCGCCCAGGTCCTCGGCCGCGCCGACAACATCGGCTCCCTCGAGGTCGGCAAGCTCGCCGACTTCGTCCTCTGGAAGATCGACGGCCTCGGCCACTCCTCGATCGCCGACCCGGTCTCCGCCATCGTCTTCGGTGCGGCGGCCCCGGTCACCGCCTCCTTCGTCAACGGCAAGCAGATCGTGGAGAACAACCGACTCCTGTTCGCCGACGAGGAGCAGATCGCGCGTGACGCGCGCGCGGAGGCCCAGCGCCTGGCCCGGATCACGGCCCAGAGCTGACCCTCCCCATGGAGTCCGACCGAGGGGGACGGCCCTCGGTCGGTCGCCCCGGCCCCCCGGGGGGGGCGCGGCCCCCCCCCCCGGGGGGGGGGGGGGCCCCCACCCCCCCCCCCCCCCCCCCGACGGGGAACACACACACCCACACCCCCCCCCACACGTGGAAAACAA
>NZ_JBHWFF010000019.1:80394-82180 GCF_042733785.1 Streptomyces sp. NPDC059695
CGCCTCCGCGGGGTGTGGGTCGCGACCACCCAGCCGCCCCCCCCCCCCCCCGGGACGGTGAAGCACGCCCGCACCCCCACACCGGGCACCCGTCCCCCCGCGCCGCACCCCCTCCGCGGCACACCTCCGCCCCACCGCTCCACCCCGCACCGAGCCGCACCTCCTGCACTTCGCACCGCTTCGCACCACCTCCATGAACCCCGCGTCACCGCCGACGTGTAACCGACCGGAGGAACCGCCGTGGCCGCCAAGCCCCAGGTTCGCAATGCAACAGAAGCAGGCTCCGCTCCCGAAGACCGCGAGAAGCATCCGGTCGACGAGACGCTGCCCCCACTCAAGATGCTCACCAGCGGCCTCCAGCACGTCGCCGCGATGTACGCGGGCGTCGTCGCCCCGCCCCTGATCGTCGGAGCGGCCGTCGGCCTCTCCGGCACCGAACTCACCTTCCTCACCGGCGCCAGCCTCTTCACCGCCGGCCTCGCCACCTTCCTCCAGACCCTCGGCGTCTGGAAGATCGGCGCCAAGCTGCCGTTCGTCAACGGCGTCACCTTCGCCGGCGTCGCGCCGATGCTCGCGATCGTCGACACCACCGAGAACAAGGCCGACGCCCTCCCCGTGATCTTCGGGGCGATCATCGTCGCCGGACTCCTCGGCTTCGCCGCGGCCCCCTTCTTCTCCCGGCTCGTGCGCTTCTTCCCGCCGGTCGTCACCGGCACCGTGATCACCCTCATAGGCGTCTCCCTCCTCCCGGTCGCCTTCGGCTGGGCCCAGGGGCCCAACCCCGCGGCCAAGGACTACGGCTCGACCACGTACCTCTCGCTCGCCGGCATCACGCTCGTCGTGGTCCTGCTGCTCCGCCGCTTCACCCGCGGCTTCCTGAAGCAGGTCGCGGTCCTCGTCGGCCTCGTCCTCGGCACGCTCATCGCCATCCCGTTCGGGGTCACCGACTTCAGCCCGGTGCAGGAGGCCGACATCGTCGGCTTCCCGTCCCCCTTCCACTTCGGCGCCCCGCAGTTCGCCCTCGCCGCGATCATCTCGATGTGCGTGGTCATGCTGGTCTCCATGACCGAGTCGACCGCCGACATGCTGGCGCTCGGCGAGATCGTCGAGCGGCCCGCCGACGAGAAGACCATCGCGGCCGGGCTGCGCGCCGACACCCTCGGCTCCGCGATCAGCCCGTTCTTCAACGGCTTCATGTGCAGCGCCTTCGCGCAGAACATCGGCCTGGTCGCCATGACCAGGATCCGCAGCCGCTTCGTCGTCGCCGCCGGCGGTGGCTTCCTCGTCCTGATGGGCCTCTCGCCGGTCGCCGCCTCGCTCATCTCGGTCGTGCCCCGGCCCGTCCTCGGCGGCGCCGGTGTGGTCCTCTTCGGCTCGGTCGCCGCGAGCGGCATCCAGACCCTGGTCAAGGCCGGCCTGGAGAAGGACAACAACGTGCTGATCGTGGCGGTCTCACTGGCCGTCGGCATCATCCCGATCACCAAGCCGGAGTTCTACCACGCCTTCCCGGAGACGGCGCAGATCATCCTGGACTCCGGCATCTCCACCGGCTGCGTCGCCGCCGTCCTGCTCAACGTGGTCTTCAACCACCTGGGCCGGGGCCGCGACGCCGACGAGGTCACCGCGCCCATGGAGCCGGGCGACGAGATCTCCGGCAGCGCCTCGGCGAAGGCGGCGCACGTCCACTGAGCCCGCTCCTCGTCCCACCGCCCGGGGCCGGGGGGGGGCGCCCCCCCCGGGGGGGGGGCGCGGGGGGGGGTGTAGACAAAAACACACACACCCCCAC
>NZ_JBHWFF010000019.1:82190-101658 GCF_042733785.1 Streptomyces sp. NPDC059695
GCGGGGCGAGAGAGCGCCGCGCGCGCGCGCGGCGGCCCCCCCCCCCCCCCCGCCCGCCCCCCCCCCCCCCCCCCCCCCCCCCCGGGCCCCCCCGCCCCCGGGGGCCCCCGGGGCCGTGGTGCTGATCAACCCCAACACCTCCGCCGCCACGACCGCGACGATGACCGCCCTCGCCCGCCGCGCCCTGGGGCCCGCCCTCCCCGTCCGCGGCGTGACCGCGGCCCGCGGCCCGCGCATGCTCACCGACCCGCAGGCCATGCGGGCCGCCGCCCCCGAGGTGCTGGCCGCGGGCCGCCGTGCCGTGGGCGAGGGCGACTGCGCCGCCCTCCTGGTCGCCGCCTTCGGCGACCCGGGCCTCGCGGAGCTCCGCGAGGCGGTCCGCGTCCCCGTGGTCGGCCTCGGCGAGGCCGCGCTCCTGGAGGCGGCCGACACCGGGACCCCCTTCGGCATCGCCACCGTCACCCCGCTCCTCGCCGACACCATCCACGCGCGCGTGACCGCACTCGGCCTCGACGACCGGTACACCGGCCTCCGGCTCACCGCCGGCGTCCCCGAACGCCTCACGGCCGACCCGCGGCTCCTCGTCGACCGGCTGGAGCACGCCGTCCGCGCCTGCGCCGAACGGGACGGGGCCCGTGCCGTCGTCATCGGCGGCGGCCCGCTCGGCGAGGCCGCCGAGGAACTCCAGGCCCGCTGCGCGGTCCGGGTCGTCGCCCCGATCCCCGCGGCCTGCCGCGCGCTCACCCGCCTGGCCGCGCAGCGGTCCGGGGGCTGACCGCGCCCACCGGGCGGGCGCCTCACCGCTCCACCTCCATCCGCCGACGGCACTCCCGGGCCAGCGGCGGGTACGCGGCGGCGATCGCCTCGTACAGCCGGCGCCGCAGGACCCGCTCGGCCTCGCCCCGGCCGGTCTCCCCGTACAGCCCGTCCAGCAGCGCCTCGTACCGCGAGAGGGCGTGCCGCAGATAGCTCACCTGCCACCGGACCAGCGCCCCGGAGGGCGGCGGCACGGGCCCGGGCGCAGCCGTCTCCGGCGGTGCGTCCTCCCGCCGCCGCCCGGGACTCCGCGCCCCCAGCAGGTGTCGGTGCCGCACGGCCCGCCGCTCCAGTTCGGGCCGGGGCAGCAGGGGCACCTCGATGGGCTCCGCGCGGATCGCGGCCAGCACGGCGGCCCGCCGCCGCTCGGCGTGCACACCGGAGGCCGCGGCACGGGTCCGGCAGTGCGCCGCCGCCTCGGTGAACTCGGGCGTGCGCTCCACCGTCTCCACCCGGGCCAGGAGGTAGAGCCGCACCGGCGCGAGGGACCAGCGGCGCGGATCGCGCCCCTGCACGTCGGGCGTGCCCAGCAGGTCCCGCACCATCGCGTCGCTCCAGCCGCGCCGCCGCATCCCGGCGAACGCCACATAGGTCGTACGGTCCGTCATGAATCCCCCTCGGTCGACTACGGAGCGTGACGATTCCAGTGAAGCGCACCCCACTGACAACGCCCCCTTGCCGAGGTCGCACCGGCTGTGCGATATAGGTCTGGACCTTTTCTCCGAACGGAGGCCGGCCCGTGCAACGTCCGCTCGCCGCAAGCCTGTTGGCCGCTCTCGCGCTCGCGATGACGCTCACCCTCGCCGCCTGTGAAGGCGCCGCCGCCCCCGCGCCGAAGGACACCCGGGCGCCGACCACCCCCTCCGGAGTGACCGCCACCGCCGGCAGCGCGAGCACCGTCCACGTCATGTGGAGCGCGTCCACCGACGACCGCGCCGTCACCGGCTACGCCGTCTACAGCGAGGGCCGGAAGGTCAAGGACCTCCCCGCCACCACCCTCATGACCGACGTCGTCGGCCTGACCCCCGCGACCCTCCACCGCTTCACCGTCCGCGCCCGCGACGCCGCCGGCAACGTCTCGGCCCCCAGCGTCACCGTCACCGCCACCACCCTCCGCGCCGCCGCCGAGGACCGCACGCCCCCCACCGCCCCGAGCGCCCTCCGCGCCACCCCCGACGGCGCCCGGGCCGCCACCCTCCACTGGTCCCCGGCCCGCGACGACACCCGGGTCACCGCGTACGACGTCTACCAGGCCGACGTCCGCGTCCACACCGTCCCCGGCACCGCCACCACCGCCCGCCTCACCGGCCTGCGCCCCGGCACCGCCTACGCGTTCACGGTCCGCGCCCGCGACGCCGCCGAGAACTCGTCCCCGGACAGCACCCCGGCCGATCTCACCACCGCCCCGTCCCCCGGAGCCCCGCCCAACACCGCCCCCCGCGACGTCACCGCCACCGCCGGCAAGGGCGAGATCACCCTCACCTGGATCCCGCCCCGGACGGGTGCCCCCGTCACCGACCACGAACTCCACCTCAACGGCCGCTTCACCACCACCATCATCTGGGGCACCACGCCACCCCCCGGCCGCGCCACCTACACCTTCCCGGTCCAGGACCCCCCGGGCACCCGCTACACCGTCACCCTCCGCGCCCGCCTCCCGGACGGGACCTGGGGCGACTTCTCGGCCCCGAGGACGGTGGTCGTCCGCTGAACTCGGTCCGGCGGCGGGCACCTCCCGGACATCGCCCACGCAGTCCCGCGCACCGCGCCGACACTCCTGCCCCACGGCCCTTGCCCGCCGGAACCGGTCTCCCGGAACTACCCTGGGAAGCGTGGCCGGGACCGTACTCACCAACACCGGGCTCGACAGGTTCCTCGAACTCCTCGACGGAGCGCCCGAGCATCGTGACCCCGCGTTCGCGCGGGCCGCCGAAGCGGTCCTGGGACTGCTCGCGCTGCGCGGCGCCGACCGGGCGACCGGGGTGCCCGAGCCGACGCCGGGACTCGTGCGGCAGCTCCTCGTCGAGGACCTGCCGACCTTCGTCTACGCGCCGCCCGGCGAGCTCGCCGCGTACCCGGCCGTCCTCGGCGCCCTCGCCGCGCGGTTCGACGGCGGGCGTCGCGAGCGGATCGCCCTGGTCCTCGCCGAGTCCGCGCCCGACTTCGAACGCGCCATGAACGACCCCGGCAACCTCACCTGGCACCGCTGGTACGCCTCGCTCCTGCGGACCTGCGGCGCCGACCTCGCCGACCCCGAGGACGTCCGGCGCCGGCTCGCCGCCCTCGACGGCGCGCCCCTCCCCGACGGGGTGCGGCGCGCCCACCTCATGGGGCGGACGGCCCTCGCCGACGTCCTGCTCGCCGAGGCGCTCACCCGCGCGTACGTCCGGGACGCCGAGGCGCCCCCGGCCTCCGGGCCGCTGCTCACCGACCATGCCGTGGCGACCGGCATCGGCCGGCTCGCCTCCGCGCTCCAGGACCGGTGGACCGCCGCCGGGCTCGCCGAACAGCTGGCCGGCCCGTACGCGCGCTTCGCCCCCGGACCCGACGCCTTCCCCCATCTCGTCCTCGCCGACGCCCTCCTCGACGAGCACCTCGACTACTACGGCGACCCCGCCGCCCCCGAACCCCCGCCGCCCGTGATCGAGGCGGGGCCCGTCGAGGAGGACGCCGACACGCTCATCGCCGTCGTCGAGGAGCTCACGGAGGAGGAGTTCGAGCCCTACGGCGACGAGGCGCCGCATCTGCTGTACGCGGTCTACCAGCGCGGCTGCTCGGCCGATTCCGTCGCCCGCAAGGCCGCCGAGTACGAGGACTGGTCCGTGGACCCGGCCCTGGAGGACCTTCCCGTCGCGGTGCCGGACGCGGCACCCGGCCCGTACGCCGTCCCGCCCCTTCCCGAGCTCGTCCGCCTCCTCGGCACGGCGGGGCTGGACGAGGCCGACCGGGCGCGGCTCGAAGGACCGGCCCGCGACCTCGCCGCGGTCCTCGACCGGCTCGCCGCCACCGGCCTCGTCTTCCGTGCCGGTGACGCCTTCGGGCTGACACCGCGCGGCGCGGGCGTCGTCCGCTACCTGCTGGGCGTGCGCGGGGTCGCCGCGCCCGACGCCGCCGAGGCCGCCGCCTGGACCGCGCCGGACGTGGTCGCCGCCGCGGGAGGCTGGTCCCCGTTCGTCGCCGCGCGCGTGCTCGCCGACTGGCTCCACGCGCGCGCGGACACCGCCGACGCCTGGTCCGGGCTGCTCGCCGCCCTCGGCACCGTCCACGCCGGCACCTCGGAGGCGGCCGCCACCCGGGGGCTGTTCGCCGCCCTGGACACGGCAGGCGCACCGCCCGAGGCCCTGCGCGGTGCGCTGCGCGACCCGGTCGTCGGCGCGTACGCCCTGGAGGCCCTGCGGGACAGGGGAGAGGAGGCGGACCCCATCCAGGTGCGGACGTCGGCCCGGGCCCTGAGGGTCCTCGACGCGCTGCCCGCCAAGAAGGGGCCCCTGGAGAGCCGCCGTGCCGCGTTCGACGAGGCGGCCGCGGCCTGGCCCGGTGGTTCCGCCGCGCTGGTCCGCGCGATGGCCGCCGCGGACCGCCACGAGACCGAGCGGGTCCTCCGCCCGCTCGGCATCACGCTCCCGTGACGAGAGCCGCTATCCGGCCGTGAGGTACATCCCCGAAGGCCCCGACCCCGGCGTGTTCCGGCAGCTCTGGTTCCCCGTCGGGCGGGCGGCCATCAGGGCCAGGCAGCGGCCGAGGGCCTGCTGGCCGTAGGCGTTGGGGTGCATCGACTCCTGGACGAGCCCCTGCGTGCTCTGGCTGTCGATCCAGCGCGCCCACTCGCTCGTCGTCGCCGACGGGGGCGCGGTCGCCGTCACCTGCCTGCTCGCCTTCGCGCAGACCTCACGGCCCTGGAGCGCGTCCCGCAGGTCCAGGAACTGCACGCCCTTGGCCGCGGCGACGCCCTTGAGGCGCGCGGCGAGCTGGGGGACGAGGGAGTCGCGGGCCCAGTCGGCGTCGGCGTTCCAGAAGGGGCAGCCGCCGGTGTTGGTGCGGGCCCAGCCGCTCTCCGCGTACCGGTTGTCGGCGGCGCGGGGGAGGGGGGAGGGGTACGACTGGAGGACGATCCGGTAGTCGGAGGAGGCGTATCCGGCGGTGGTCATGACTGCCCGGATCTCGTCGACGGACCGGCCGACGTCGGCCATCACGCCGTCGATCCGGGCGTCGACCTCGGCCTGCTGGTCGTCGTGGCAGTAGGAGTACCAGACGATGTAGTCGGTCGCGCAGGTGGTGATGACGTCGGCGAAGCCGAGGTCGTTGCCCCCGATGGACAGGGCGATCAGCTCGACGTCGTTCGCGGCGGCGACCGCCGCCAGCTGGTCGGCCTGGGGCGCCTCGCCCTTGTAGGACCGGCCGCCCTGGGAGGCGCGGAAGACGTTCTTCGTCGTCGCCCCGGAGCAGGCGAGGTTGATCAGGGAGGTCGCGACCGGGCCGGCGCTCCTCACCTCGGAGGTGTCCGAGCGGTGGCAGCCGCCGGCGGTGGCGCCGTACACCCGGGACGGGTCGTAGGCGCTGCCGGTCCAGGCGCGGTCGGTGCCGTTGCGGCTGCCGGAGTCGGTGAGGCTGTTGCCCTGCCAGCGGCCGGCCTCGCCGGAGATGTAGCTGTCGCCCATGGCGACGACGGCGGTCGGTCCGGAGCCGGCCGAGGCGTGGGCGGCGGGGGCGGCGACGGAGGCGAGCCCGGCGGCGGTACACAGTGCCAGGAGTGCGCGCAGCGCACGGTGGGGGGTCGAAGGCATGGCTGTGCTCCTGCGGTATGCGGTGACGCAGTGACGTGGGGGACAGCCGCCGGCCGGTGGCATGGCGGAATCTCGCACGGCGTGGCTTGTTACCGCTAGGTAGCTGCATATCTCGGTTCCGTCACGTCACCTGTGGCCCGACCGGGAACGGGCAGAGCTCCGCCCCCGGTGCTGTGCGACACCGGGGGCGGAGCTCTGTTCAGGACGTGTGCGGCCGCTGTGCGGTCGGCCGACGGGGGTGCGTCAGCCGACCAGCTGCTCGTACGCCGGGAGGGTCAGGAAGTCCGCGTAGTCCGCGTCCAGGGAGACGTGCAGGAGCAGGTCGTGGGCCTGCTGCCAGCGGCCGGCCGCGAAGGCCTCCTCGCCGATCTCGGCGCGGATCGCGGCCAGTTCCTCGGCGGCGACCTTGCGGGCGAGCTCGGGGGTGGCGGCTTCGCCGTTCTCGAACACGACGCCGGCGTTGATCCACTGCCAGATCTGGGAGCGGGAGATCTCGGCGGTGGCCGCGTCCTCCATCAGGTTGAAGATGGCGACGGCGCCGAGGCCGCGCAGCCACGCCTCGATGTAGCGGATGCCGACCTGGACGGCGTTGCGCAGGCCGTCGTACGTGGGCTTCGCGTCGAGCGAGTCGATGGCGATGAGGTCGCCGGGCGCGACGGAGACGTCCTCGCGGAGCCGGTCCTTCTGGTTCGGCTTCTCGCCGAGGACGGCGTCGAAGGAGGCCATCGCGATCGGGACGAGGTCGGGGTGGGCGACCCAGGAGCCGTCGAAGCCGTCGCCGGCCTCGCGGTCCTTGTCGGCCTTGACCTTCTCGAAGGCGACCTTGTTGACGTCGGCGTCCTTGCGGGACGGGATGAACGCCGCCATGCCGCCGATCGCGTGCGCGCCGCGCTTGTGGCAGGTGCGCACGAGGAGTTCGGTGTACGCGCGCATGAACGGGGCCGTCATCGTGACCGCGTTGCGGTCCGGCAGGACGAACTTGGCGCCGCCGTCACGGAAGTTCTTGACGATGGAGAAGAGGTAGTCCCAGCGGCCCGCGTTCAGGCCGGCGGCGTGGTCGCGGAGCTCGTAGAGGATCTCCTCCATCTCGTACGCGGCCGTGATGGTCTCGATGAGGACCGTGGCGCGGACGGTGCCCTGCGGGATGCCGACGTAGTCCTGGGCGAAGACGAAGATGTCGTTCCAGAGGCGGGCCTCCAGGTGCGACTCGGTCTTCGGGAGGTAGAAGTACGGGCCCTTGCCGAGGTCGATCAGACGCTGGGCGTTGTGGAAGAAGTACAGGCCGAAGTCGACGAGCGCGCCGGGCACCGGGCGTCCGTCGAAGGTGAGGTGACGCTCCTCCAGGTGCCAGCCGCGCGGGCGCATGACGACCGTGGCGAGCTGGTCGGCCGGCTTGAGCGCGTACGACTTGCCCGACCGCGGGTCCGTGAAGTCGATCCTCCGGGCGTACGCGTCGATCAGGTTGACCTGGCCGAGGACGACGTTCTCCCAGGTCGGGGCCGAGGCGTCCTCGAAGTCGGCGAGCCAGACCTTCGCGCCGGAGTTGAGCGCGTTGATCGTCATCTTGCGGTCCGTCGGACCGGTGATCTCGACGCGGCGGTCGTTCAGGGCCGCCGGGGCCGGCGCGACCTTCCAGGAGTCGTCGGCGCGGATCGCGGCGGTCTCCGGAAGGAAGTCCAGGGTGGACGTACGGGCGATCTCGGCGCGACGCTCCGCTCGGCGGGCGAGGAGCTCGTCCCTGCGCGGGGTGAACCGCCGGTGCAGTTCGGCGACGAAGGCCAGGGCGGCCTCGGTGAGCACCTCCTCCTGACGCGGGAGGGGCTCGGCATCGACGACGGCCAGGGGGGACGGCGCTGGTGCGGACATGAACTGTCACTTCCTTCAGCGGACTTCACGGGCGGTGCCAGGCGGCCGCCGGGCGTCGCGGTTTCGGCACGGAGTGCCGCAGGCGCCGAGATACGGCCGCGAGCGCCTTCTGAACGAGCAGGCGCTTCTGAACAGTGGATACTAGTTTCCTCATGGTGGAAGTTCAATGGTTTGTTGATGTCGAGATTCTCCGGATCGACAGAACATGGCGCTCGGTGCCAGCCCGTTCACTCCAGGTGGGAAAGATCCGCCTCCGTGTCGATGTCGTAGGGCTCGGCCACATCCGAACAGTCCACCGGGGTGATCGCATCCCGGTGCGCCGCCAGGTAGTCCCGTGCGCCCCGGTCGCCCACCGCCGTCTCCGCGATGCCCGCCCAGTGCCCGGCGCCGAACAGCACGGGATGGCCGCGCACCCCGTCGTACGAGGCCGCCGCCAGCGAGTCCCGCGAGCCGTACGCCGCCCGGACCCGGGCCACCGCCCGGGCCCCGATCCCCGGCTGGTCGACCAGGAGCACCAGCGCCGCGTCCACGCCGCGCGGATCGGCGGACAGCGAGTCCAGCCCCGCGCGGAGCGAGGAACCCATCCCCTGCGCCCACTCCGGGTTGTCCACCAGGACGCACCCCGGCAGCTCCGCCCGCTCCCGTACGAGCTCCGCCGACGCGCCCAGCACCACGTGCACCACCTCGCAGCCGGCCGCGCGCAACACCCCCACGGCGTGCTCGACCAGGGGCCGCCCCCGATGCGTGAGCAGTGCCTTCGGCCGCCCTCCGAGTCTGCGCCCGCCCCCGGCGGCGAGCAGGAGTCCGGCGACGACGGGGGTTCGATCTTCCTTCGCTGTCATGGGATCTGCATACCTCATCAGGCGGAATCACACGGTCGCCTGAATTCCCTCCACCAGGGGTGGCGCGCCGGGGTGGCGAAGGAGTTAACTGACCCCCACTCACGGCGCCCGACCGCCGCCCGGGGGGTCGGTCGGGAGTGCCCGGAGTGTTCGTCGTACGGAGTTCTGCGCACAGTGCTGTGCGGGGGGAGAACCATGTTGCGAAGCGTGGGGCAGAGGCGAGTGACCGGCGAGGGCGTGGACCCCAGGGTGGCCGAACTGCGGTCCGCCGTGTCCCGGCTCCGAAGGGAACTGGCCGCGCACCGGGTCGAGTTCACCGACCGGGGTATCGCCGAGGACGAGCTCGCGGCGCTGGACGCCATGGCGCTCAGCGGCGACCCCGAGGTGCGGCGGCTGCGCCGCTCCCTGCTGCTCGTCGCGGGCTCCGTCGGCTCCGTCAGCGCGCTCGCCGAGGGCCTCGCGGCGGTCCGGCGGGCCGTCGAGCTCTTCGGGCCCCCGCAGACCGGACGGTAGACCGCGACCGGACCCGGCCCGAAGGGTCCCCCCGGACCCGGGACCTTCGGATACCCCGGAGGGGTGCGCACGGCTCTGTGCGGTGGCCGATCCAGGGAGAAGCCTTCCATCCTGAGGGGAAGCGCCGGGCCTCGGCAGGCCGGGCCGGAAGGCGGTGGTGGACGTGGCGGCCACGGATCGCGGGGTCCCGCGGGGCGCCCCGGCCCCCGGCGGCGCCGACCCGCTCGGAGACCCGTTCCTGCGGGCCCGGTTCGCCCTGCCCGCGCGCCCCGGCACGTTCCTGCGCCGCGACCGCCTGTCCGCGCACCTCGGACAGGCCCTGCTGACGCCGCTGACCGTGGTCAACGGCTCCGCCGGAGCCGGCAAGACCCTCCTGGTCGCCGACTGGGCCGCGCACCTCGGGCAACCGGTCACCTGGCTCACGCTCGACGCGGCGGTCGAGGGCCCCGGGATGTTCTGGGCACAGCTGCTCCAGTCCCTGAACGCCCACGGCGTACCGGTGCCCACCGCCGTCGGCCTCCCCGCCGACGCGACCCGCGTCCACCACACGCTCCTGAGCCGGCTCGCCTGGGAACTCGCCGGGCACGACCGACCCGTCACCGTGGTGATCGACGAGTTCGACCGGATGACCGACCCCGAGGTCGCACGGCAGCTGGAGTTCGTCCTGCGACACGCACGGCCGGGACTGCGCCTCGTCCTCGTCAGCCGTACCGAACCCCTCCTTCCGCTCCACCGCTACCGCCTCGCCGGCGAGATCACCGAGATCCGCGACGCCGACCTGGCCTTCACCACGCAGGAGGCCGTCGACCTCCTGGAGCTGCACGGTCTCTCACTCGCGGCTCCGGTGGCCCGGGCGCTGGTGGAACGCACCCGGGGCTGGGCGGCCGGCCTCCGGCTGAGCGCCCTGGCGGCGCGGTCCAGCCCGGACCCCGAGCTCTACCTGAAGGAGTTCGAGGCGGGACGCGGCACGATCGCCGACTTCCTGCTGGCCGAGGTGCTGGAACGGCAGACCCCCGAGACCCAGGACCTGCTGCTGCGGATCAGCGTGCTGGACCGCTTCTGCCCCGACCTCGCGGACGCCCTGACCCAGCGCCGCGACGCCGCCACGATCCTCGGGGACCTGCACCGCGGGAACGCCTTCGTCGAGGACTTCGGGCACGGCTGGTACCGGCTCCATCCGCTGTTCCGGGAGATCCTCCTGGCCCATCTGCGCCGGCGCGCCCCCGGCCTGGAGACCCAGCTGCACCGCCGCGCCGCGCACTGGCTGCGGCGCTCCGGGACCCTGCCCGAGATGCTGGCCCACGGCGCCGCCGCGCGGGACTGGACGTACCTCGCCCGGGCGCTGGTGGAGGACCTGGAGATCGGACGGCTCCTCACCGGCCTGGGCCCCGGGGAGCCCGTCGACTGGTTCGCGGGGAGGGAGTTCGCGGGGCGGGAAGGGGACACGCCCGACCCGGCCGTGGACCTCGTCCGCGCCGCCTGCGAGCTGGCCCGGTCCGACCTCGGCCGGGGCCTGGCGCATCTGAGCCGAGCCGAGGAACAGCTGGCCTCCTGCGGCGGCGACTCCCCGGAGGCCCGGCTGACCTGCGCGCTCCTGGAGGCACTGGCCGGGCGGCTGGCCGGCTCGGGGCGCCTGGCCGAACGGGCCGCCCGCTCGGCCCGGCACCTCATGCCCCGGATGCCCGCCCGCCTCCTGGAGGAACACCCCGAACTCCACGCCCTTCTGCTGACCCACACGGGCTCGTCCGCCCTCTGGGCCGGACGCCTCGACGAGGCCCGGGACGTCCTCACCGCGGTGGCCCGCGGTCCCCGTACGGCCTCCACGGCGCTCCCGCGGATGGAGGCACTCGAACGCCTGGCGCTCCTCGACCACCTCGACGGGCGGCCGGGCGCGGCGGAGCGCACGGTCCTCGCGATGACCGCGGAGGCCGAGCGGTACGGCCTGACCCCGCCCCAGGGGTCCGGACTCGGACAGGTGGTCCTGGCCGCGGTGGCGCTCGGCCGGGACGACGTGGACCGTGCCGAGGCCCTCCTCGCCGGGGCGCCCGCTCCCCGGTCGCCGGACCCGGTGCCCGCCGCGGCCGTCCGCGCCGTCACCGCCGGCGTCCTGCTGGCCCGGGGCCGGACGGATGCCGCTCTGGCCGTCGCGGCCCGGCCCGTTCCGGCCGCCGACGCGTCGCCCTGGGCGCGGGGCACCGCCGCCCTGGTCGTGGCCGACGCCCACCTGGCCGAGGGCCGCCCGGACGCGGCCGTCGAAGCCCTCCGACGGGTCGCCGGGGACCAGCCGCTGTGCGCCGTCGCCCTGGCGCGGGCCCACCTCACCGCCGGGGACACCGCCACCGCCCTCCGCCTGCTCGACGGTCTCCCGGCCCACGGGCGCCCGGGACCGGGGGTGACCGTGCCGGCCGCGCTCGTACGGGCCGGGGCGGCCGCGCGGGACGGAGACCGCGCCACCGTCCGGGGACTGCTCGCGCAGGCCCTCGCCGAGGGCCGCCGGGAGGAGCTCAGACGCCCCTTCCGGAGCGCCGGACCCTGGATCGACGCGTTCCTCGCGGAACCGCCGCTCCGGGCGCACGCGGCCGGATGGCTCCTTCCCGGAGCGGAGACGCCGCACGGCACGGCGACGGAGGGACCCGGGCCGGGAACACCGGTGGAGGGGCTCAGCGAGCGGGAGCGCGACGTCCTGGAGCGGCTCGCCCGGGCGATGTCGACCGAGGACATCGCCGCCGACCTGTACGTGTCCGTGAACACGGTGAAGACCCACCTCAAGAGCGTCTACCGGAAGCTGTCGGTGCACCGGCGCAACGAGGCCGTGCGCCGCGCCCGCGAGCTGGGACTGCTGTGACCGTCCGCTGAGGGGGGTGCCCGGCGTCACCCGAGGCGGGTGAGGCGGGAGGCGACCCTTTCCGGTGTGATGGCGGGGGAGGGCGTGCCCACTCCCTCCGCCGCCGGTGACCCGGCGGGTCAAGGTCCGGCGAGGTGGCGACCGTGAGACGTTGGCGCGCTCTGATCGTGCTGGGGGCGGCCCAGTTCCTGATGGTGCTGGACACCTCCGTCATGAACGTGTCCATCAGCCAGCTGGTCGAGGACTTCGACACCGAGGTCACCTCGATCCAGGCCGTCATCACCCTGTACGCCCTGGTCATGGCCGCCTTCATGCTCATCGGCGGCAGGTTCGGGGACATCCTGGGCCGCCGCCGCGTCTTCCTGATCGGCATGGCGGTCTACGGCGTCGGCTCGGCCCTGACCTCCGTCGCGCCCACCCTGTGGGTCCTGGCCCTGGGGTGGTCGGTCATCGAGGGGCTCGGCGCCGCACTGGTGCTGCCGTCCATGGCGGCCCTCGTCGCCGAGTCCTACCGGGGCCGCGACCGCTCGGTCGCGTACGGCGTCATCGGCGGTCTGGCCGGGGCCGGCATCGCGGTCGGTCCGCTGCTCGGCGGCTGGGTGACGACGTACCTCACCTGGCGCCTCGTCTTCGCGGGCGAGGTCGTGGTGGTGCTGGCCGTGCTCCTCTTCCAGGGGGCGATCCCCCAGCAGCCCCCGGTGGACCGCCGGCCCGGCCTGGACGTCGTCGGCGCCGTGCTGTCGGCGGCCGGCCTGGGACTCGGTGTGCTCGGTGTGCTCCAGAGCAGCACCTGGGGATGGGTACAGCCGCGGAACCCGCCCTTCACGGTCCTCGGCTTCGCCCCCACGCTGTTCGTGGTCGGGGCCGGGGTCGTGGTCCTGTTCTTCTTCCGGGTGTGGGAAGAGCGGCGGGAGGCCCGTGGTGAGGACCCCCTGGTCCATCTGGCCCTGTTCCGCAGACCGGCCCTGAGTTCGGGTCTGATGACCCTGCTGAGCCAGAACCTCATTCTGCTGGGGCTGTTCTTCACGATCCCGCTGTACCTGCAGGTGGTGCAGGGCCTGGACGCCTTCGAGACCGGGCTGAGGCTCCTGCCGGTCTCCGTCACCATGCTCGTGGCCTCCATGGGCGGCGCGAGGCTCGGGCGCAGGGCGGGCCCGCGGCGGATCGTGCGACTGGCCCTGGTGGTGCTGCTCGTCGCCATCGGCTGGCTCGTCGCCACCATCGACCCCCAGCTCGACGACGCCCAGTTCTTCTGGGCCATGGCGCTTCTCGGCCTGGGTGTCGGGCTGCTCGCCTCCCAGCTCGGCAACGTCGTCCAGTCGAGCGCGGGGGAGGAGGAGCGCAGTGAGGTCGGGGGCCTGCAGTTCACCGCCCAGAACCTGGGGTCCGCCCTGGGCACGGCGCTCATCGG
Organism: Streptomyces sp. NPDC059695; assembly: GCF_042733785.1. NCBI lineage: Bacteria > Bacillati > Actinomycetota > Actinomycetes > Kitasatosporales > Streptomycetaceae > Streptomyces > Streptomyces sp. NPDC059695. Next base: position 95,268 of record NZ_JBHWFF010000019.1, read on the forward strand.
CTCGCTGCTGATCGGAGCCCTGGCCCAGGCCTTCACGACCCAGGTCGAGCAGGACCCGCGGCTCTCGGACGCGGCCCGGCAGCAGACGAGCGTCGCCCTGGAGGCGGGGATCAACTTCGTCTCCACCGACCAGGTCCACGCGGCGGCGGAGGACGCGGGACTCCCGCCGCACGAGGTGGAGGCCGTCACCGAGTCGTACGCCTCGGCCCAGCTGGACGGCCTGAAGGCGGCCGTCCTCGCCACCGGGGGCATCACGCTGGCGAGCTTCCTGGTGACGCGCGGCCTGCCCGGTGCGGGCGGGACCGGCGGCCGGGGCCGCGAGCGGGACGCCGCGGACCCCACCCCCGACGAGCCCGGCCGCTGACTCACCCGCGCGGGGTGAGGCGGACGGGCCCGCGAGGGCGGAGCATCGAAGCAAGGCCACGAACGGCCGGAAGGGACGGCACGACCGACACCAGGTGACAGTCACCCCGAGAGGGACACGCCATGCAGTACGAGATCCGCGTCGACGGGCTCATGTCCGAGACGCTGATCGGATCCTTCCCCGAACTGGAGCACGTGATGATCTCCGGTCAGACGGTGCTGTACGGCCCACTCGTGGACGAGGCTCACCTGTACGGCCTACTGGCCCGATTCCAGTCGCTCGGACTGCACGTGGTGGAGCTGCGGCGGCTGCCGGAGTGACCGCTGTGGATCCCGGCACGAGAAGGACCCGGAACGGAGCGCGGACATGGACACACCGATCTACCTCGCCTACGACTACCCACTGCTGAGCGCCTTCTGGACCATGCTGTGGTTCTTCCTGTGGATCCTGTGGTTCATCCTGCTCTTCCGGATCATCGCCGACATCTTCCGGGACCACAGCATGGGTGGCTGGGGCAAGGCCGGATGGCTGGCCTTCGTCATCCTGCTGCCCTTCCTCGGCGTGCTGGTCTACGTCATCGCCCGGGGCAAGGAGATGGGCCACCGCGAGGTCGAGCACGCGGTCAAGAAGCAGGAGGCCTTCGACGCCTACGTCCGGGAGATCGCCGGCGGCGGCGCCCGTCCCAGCCACGCCGACGAGCTGTCCCGGCTCTCCGAGCTCCGCAACCGCGGTGACATCACCGAGGAGGAGTTCCGCAAGGCCAAGGACATCGTCCTGAAGGACGACCGCCCGGCCGCGCCCGCCGACACCGGTGGCACCACTCCCCGCCCCTGAGACGGGCCGGGACCAGGAAAGGAACTGAGATGACCTCCACGCACAGCGGCCAGGTGTCATCGACGAAGCAGGCGTGGGCCGGAGGCCTGCGGATGTTCGCCGCCGTCATGCTCGCCCTGGCGGGTCTGCTCGGCATCTTCCGGGGGATCATGGCGATCGCCGAGGACGACGTCTTCGTCAGCACGCCCAACTACGTCTTCCGGTTCGACCTCACGGGCTGGGGATGGATCCATCTCTGCCTCGGCATCGTCGCCCTGCTCGTCAGCTTCGGCCTCTTCGGGGCGGCGGCCTGGGCGCGGTACACCGGCGTGGGCATCGCCGCGCTCGTCATCATCGCCAACTTCCTGTCGCTGCCGTACTACCCGTGGTGGTCCGTCATCATGATCGCGATGTCCGGATTCATCATCTGGGCCCTGTGCGTCGACCGTGGTGACGACATGGGCGGCGCCGGCACCGGGAGGCAGTCGTGAGCGACCTGAAGTTCGAGCAGAAGAGCTCGATGTCCCGTGCCGAGGCAGCGGCCCAGCTCGAATCGCTCGCCGCGGCACTCAGGGCGGGTGAGGACGCCGAGCTCCGGGTGGGGCCCGGTGTACTGAGCCTCAAGGTCCCCGAGACGGTCCGCGCCGAGGTGGAGTTCGAGGTCGAGGACGGCGAGATCGAGCTGGAGATCGAGCTGAAGTGGCGGATCGACGGCGAGACCGAGGCGCCCGCGCCGAAGAAGGCCGAGACGAAGAAGCCTCCGGCCGAGAAACCGGAGGCGAAGAAGCCGGAGGCCAAGAAGGCCCCGGCGAAGAAGCCCGAGGCCAAGCCCCCGGCCAAGAAGCCCGAGGCCAAGCCCCCGGCGAAGAAGCCGGAGGCGAAGAAGCCGGAGGTCAAGAAGCCCCCGGCCAAGAAGCCGGAAGCGAAGAAGGCCCCGGCCAAGAAACCTGGCGCGAAGAAGCCCGAGGCCAAGAAGGCCACGGCGAAGAAGGCTCCGGCCAAGAAGGCCCCCGCCAGCAAGTCCCCCGCCAAGAAGGCCCCCGCCAAGAAGCCCGCCACCAAGACGCCCGCCGCCGCCTCATCCGCCAAGGCCGGGCGCACCGCCAAGAAGTCCGCGTGAGCCGGGGGTACCCCCGGGGGCCCCGGGGGTCCGAGTGCTTCGCTTTCACCCACTTGACCTGGTCGCCGTGCCGGTGCCGCCGGGCGCGAGTTGGGTGGGACCCGGACCCCCGGAGAACGGAACCTGCCATGTACGAGATGCACATCGCGCCCGAGCACTCCAGCGGACTTCCGGTCTGGCACGTGATCGCGAAGGAGGCGGTCAGCAGCCTCTGCGGTCAGAGCGTCGACCGCGGCGCGGACGGAACCACGACGGACCGCCACTGCCTGCCGTGCATGCGGTCCCTCCAGGACCTGATGGGGTCCAGGACCGCCGTGGCGGCCGAGGAGCGGACGGACGGCCTCACCGCCTGATCAGCCGCCGCGCCGTCGCCGCGGCGACCGCCGCCGTGCGCGAGTCCACGCCCAGCTTGGCGAAGATGTGCACCAGGTGGGACTTCACCGTGGCCTGGCTGAGGAACAGCGCCTTGCTGATCTGCTGGTTCGACAGGCCCTCGCCGACCAGCTGGAGGACCTCCAGCTCGCGCTTGGTCAGGGCCTCGGCCGGCGTCCGCATCCGGTCCATCAGCCGGTGCGCGACCGCCGGAGCGAGGGCGGACTGCCCGGCGGCCGCCGTGCGGACCGCCGCCGCCAGCTCCTCGGGCGGCGCGTCCTTCAGGAGGTAGCCGGAGGCGCCCGCCTCCACCGCCGCCAGGATGTCCGCGTCGGTGTCGTACGTCGTCAGGACCAGCACCTTCGGTCCGCCCGGCGCCGCCGTGATGGCCGCCGTCGCCTCCGAGCCGTGCATCCCGGGCCCGAACTGGAGGTCCATCAGGACCACGTCCACGTCCCCCGCCGCGGCCAGCCCCACCGCCCGTTCGGCCGTGGCCGCCTCCGCGACCACGGCGAAGTCGGGCTCGGTGTCGAGGACCGCGCGCAGGCCCGCCCGTACCACCGGGTGGTCGTCGGCGAGGAGGAGTCGGATCGTCATGCTTCAGGCTCCAGCGGGGAGAGGGAGGGAGACGGCGACGGCGGTGCCCTGGCCGGGCGCCGATTCGACGGTGAACGTGCCGCCCAGCGACTCCGCCCGCGAGCGCATCGCCGGAAGCCCGAAGCCGCCGTCGGAGGAGGGACGCACGGAAGCGGGGTCGAAGCCGTGGCCGTCGTCGACCACGTCCAGGGTCACCGACGCGTCCATGAACGACAAGGTGATCTCCGCCCGCGAGGCCGAGGCGTGCCGCACCGTGTTCGCCAGCGCGGACTGCGCGATGCGCAGCAGCGCCACCTCGTAGGGGGTCGGCAGCTCGGCCGGCGTGCCGCTCACCGAGAACCGCACCCGCGGCCCCGTCCCCGGGGCCACTTCGGCGACCGGCTCGCAGAGCCGCTCCAGGGCCGCGGCGAGGGAGCCGTGCTCGAGGTCCGGCGGCGACAGCGCCCGCACGAACCGCCGCGCCTCCGCCAGGTTGTCCTGGGCGGCCTCGCGGGCCCGCCCGATGTGCCCCGCGGCGGGGGAGTCCGGCGGGAGGACCCGCTCGGCCGCCCGCAGCAGCAGCTGGATCGAGGACAGGCCTTGCGCGAGCGTGTCGTGGATCTCCCGGGCGAGCCGCTCCCGCTCGGCGAGCGTCCCCGCGTGGCGCTCCGCCGCCGCGAGCTCCGCACGCGTCTCGATCAGCTCCTCGATGAGCCGGCGCCGCCGCTCGCTCTCCCGGTACAGGGCCTGGTAGCCGAGGACCGTCGCCACCGCGACCGCCGCACCGAGCAGAGGCCCGATGAAGACCCCCGGGTTGAGCGCGGCGCCGTGTCCCACGTACGAGAAGATCGCCGCGCCCGCCGTCAGGACCACGGCCGGCAGGGACCAGCGGGTGGGCAGCAGGTGCAGCTGGAGGAAGTAGAGCGGGAAGGCCAGCCAGAGCGCCTCCGGCGTGAGCCAGAGCAGCGCGAGCCAGGACACCCCCAGGACCGCCAGCCAGACGGCGGCGGCCCGCTGCGAGCTCCGTACGGACGGCAGGTACGAGCCGGCCGCGTAGACCGCGCCCGTGAGCGCCGCCATCACCGTCCCGCCGGCCGAGTCCGCCCGTACCGCCGCCAGGACGAGCAGGCCCGCCATGAGCAGGTGCAGGCAGAGGCGCAGGGCACGCAGGGCGGGGGTGAGTGAGCGGGGATCCATGGTCCCACCAGCGTAGACACCGGGAGACAATCCGGACTCAACCGAAAGTTTGATTGCGGAGCCATCCGTGGCGCGATGCCCGCGGGGCACCTCGCGGACCACTCTGGTCAGCATGTTCGTGGCATGGAGAGACCTGAGATTCGCCAAGGGGCGTTTCACCCTCATGGGCACGGTGATCGTGCTGATCACCCTGCTGGTGGGGTTGCTGTCCGGGCTGACCGCCGGACTCGCGCGAGAGAACATCTCGGCGATCACCGGTCTGCCCGCCGACCGGCTGGCCTTCGCGGCACCGCCGTCCGGGCAGTCGGTCTCCTTCACCAACTCGACGGTGACGGAGGAGCAGTGGCGCGGGTGGGCCGGGCGGCCCGGGGTGACGGAGGCCGATCCGCTCGGCATCCGTACCCTCAACGCCGCCGCCGGTGACCGCACCGCGGCCGTGTCCGCGTTCGGGTCGGAGCCTGACGCGGGCCTGGCACCCGGGGCGGTCGGCGCGGGCAGGGCGGTCCTCTCCGCGTCGGCGGCGGAGGAGCTGTCCGTGGGCGCCGGCGACACCGTCCGTCTGGGCCCCCTGGAGGTCACCGTCTCGGCGGTCTCCGGCGACGCCTCGTACAGCCACACGCCCGTGGTGTGGACCTCCCTCGACGACTGGCAGAAGCTCGGCCACAGCGGCACCACCCCGGACGAGCAGGCCACCGTCATCGCGCTCAGCGGCGACGGCGTGGACTGGGCGGCCGGCGACAGGGCCGCCGGCACCGAGGCGCGCACCCTCGACGGCGCCCTCACCGCCATAGGGTCCTACCAGGCCGAGAACGGTTCGCTGCAGCTCATGCGCGGCTTCCTCTTCGCCATCTCCGCGCTCGTCATAGGAGCGTTCTTCACCGTCTGGACCATCCAGCGCAGCGGTGACGTCGCCGTCCTCAAGGCGCTCGGCGCCTCCACCCCGTACCTCCTCAAGGACGCCCTGGGACAGGCCGTCCTCATGCTCACCGCCGGGACCCTGCTCGGCACCGCGCTCGCGGTCGGCATCGGGGCCCTCGTCAGCGGCGGGAACGTGCCGTTCGTCCTGGAGCCGCTCACCGTCCTCGGGCCGGCCGCCGTGATCATCGTCCTCGGCGTCCTCGGCGCCGCCCTGTCCATCCGGCGGATCACCGCCGTCGACCCCCTCACCGCCCTCGGGAGCGCCCGATGAGCCTCGTCCTCGACGCCGTCACCCTCACCTACCCCGACGGCGACGGCCGCCTCACCGCCCTCGACGCCGTCTCCCTCACCGTCCCCGCCGGTACGCTCACGGCCGTCGTCGGCCCGTCCGGCTCCGGCAAGTCCAGCCTCCTCGCCGTCGCCGCCACCCTGGTGACGCCGGACGAGGGGCGGGTCGTCGTCGCCGGCACGGACACGGGCGACCTGACGGCCGCCGCCAAGGCGGAGCTGCGCCGGGAGCACATCGGGATCGTGTTCCAGCAGCCGAACCTGCTGCCCTCGCTGAGCACGGTGGAGCAGCTCCAGGTGATGGCCCACCTGTCCGGGCACGCGCCCAAGGCGGTACGGGGCCGGGCCATGGACCTGCTCGGGGCGGTGGGCCTCGCGGACCAGGCGCACCGGCGGCCGCACCAGCTCTCGGGCGGTCAGCGGCAGCGGGTGAACATCGCGCGGGCGCTGATGAACGAGCCGTCCGTGCTCCTGGTCGACGAGCCGACGAGCGCCCTGGACCACGAGCGGGGGGCGGCGGTCATGGACCTCCTGGCCACGCTGACGGCGGAGCGCGGGACCGCGACGGTCCTGGTCACCCACGACCGCACGCACCTGGCCCGCACGGACCGCACGGTGACGGTCCAGGACGGCCGTCTGACGGAGGCGGTACGGGCCTGAGGGCCGGCGGCGGGGCACCGGGAAACGGCCGGGGGGGGGGCCCCCCGCCCGGGGGGGGGGGGGCGCGCGCGCCGGGCGGGCGG
>NZ_JBHWFF010000019.1:101668-171008 GCF_042733785.1 Streptomyces sp. NPDC059695
AACTACAAACATTATTTCTGGGGCGGCGCCTGATTTGTTACCCCCCCCCCCCCCCCCGCGGGGGGGGGCCCCCCGCGCCCGGCCGTTCCGGCCTCGGAGGGCCGCTCTCAGCCCTGGCCGTTGCCCGCGGTGTTCGCCAGGGCCGCCGACAGCTCGCGGGCGACCTCCTGGAGGATCGGGACGATCTTCTCCGTGGCCGCTTCGGTGACCCGGCCCGCCGGGCCCGAGATGGAGATGGCCGCCGCGGTGGGGGAGTCGGGGACGGGGACCGCGAGGCAGCGGACTCCTATCTCCTGCTCGTTGTCGTCGACCGCGTAGCCCGTCTCACGGACCGCGACGAGCGCGTCGAGGAAGCCGTCCGGGGTGGTGATGGTCTTCTCGGTCGCGGCCGGCATGCCGGTGCGGGCGAGCAGGGCCCGCACCTCCTCCGCCGGCGTGTGCGCGAGGAGCGCCTTGCCGACACCGGTCGAGTGCGGCAGGACCCGGCGGCCGACCTCGGTGAACATGCGCATCGAGTGCTTGGACGGCACCTGCGCCACGTACACGATCTCGTCGCCGTCGAGCAGCGCCATGTTCGCGGTCTCGCCGGTCTCCTCGACGAGCCGCGCCAGGTAGGGGCGGGCCCAGGTGCCGAGGAGGCGGGAGGCGGACTCGCCGAGCCGGATGAGCCGGGGGCCGAGCGCGTACCGGCGGTTGGGCTGCTGGCGCACGTAGCCGCAGGCGACCAGGGTGCGCATGAGGCGGTGGATGGTGGGGAGCGGGAGTCCGCTGCTGGCGGAGAGCTCGCTCAGCCCGACCTCGCCCCCGGCGTCGGCCATCCGCTCCAGGAGGTCGAAGGCGCGCTCGAGGGACTGGACGCCGCCGCTCGCGGCGGCGGGCTTGGCGGCGTCGGTGGTGCTGGCGCTGGACGTCGGCACGTCAACGGTCCTTTCGGGGCAGGCGGGCAAGGCAGCAGCCTACCGGGCCGTCCGCCGGGTCACTCGGTCAAGGTCCCGGCGTCTGCGCCGGTCAGGGGGTGTTTGTCCGGTGTCGGTGACGGCCCGGAGGGGTCCGGGTCTGGCCCTCATGTACGGAGCTACGTTCTACTGTACGGAATTTCCATTCCACTTTGTGGAAACCTCTAAGTCGGGTCCGTCGGTGGCGGATGCGGGAAGTGTGCCCTTGACGACATGTCGCCCGGAAGTGAAGACTCCTTTTCAACAGTTCGTTGAATTTCCCGCTGAAGTGCTTGAAGAAGGGGTACGGGTGGACGTCAACCTGGTCCTGCGCTCGACACGCGTCATCACCCCCGAGGGGACGCGCCCGGCGTCGATCGCCGTCTCGGGTGGGACGATCGCGGCCGTGCTGCCGTACGACGCGGAGGTCCCGGCCGGCGCCCGGCTGGAGGACGTCGGTGACGACGTCGTCCTGCCCGGTCTGGTCGACACGCACGTACACGTGAACGACCCGGGCCGCACCGAGTGGGAGGGCTTCTGGACGGCCACCCGCGCGGCGGCGGCCGGAGGCATCACGACGCTGCTGGACATGCCGCTGAACTCGCTGCCGCCGACCACCACGGTGGAGCACCTGCGGGTCAAGCAGGAGGTGGCCCGCAGCAAGGCGCACATCGACGTCGGCTTCTGGGGCGGTGCGCTGCCGGACAACGTCAAGGACCTGCGGCCGCTGCACGACGCGGGTGTCTTCGGCTTCAAGTGCTTCCTGTCGCCGTCGGGCGTGGAGGAGTTCCCCCTCCTCGACCAGGAGCAGCTGGCGACCTCGCTGGCGGAGATCTCCGGGTTCGGCGGCCTGATGATCGTGCACGCCGAAGACCCGCACCACCTCGACGCCGCTCCGCAGCGGACGGGCGGCGCGTACGCCGACTTCCTCGCCTCGCGCCCCCGGGACGCCGAGAACACGGCGATCGAGAACCTGATCAACCAGGCCCGCCGTCTGGACGCCCGGGTCCACGTGCTGCACCTGTCCTCCTCGGACGCGCTGCCGCTGATCGCCGCCGCCAAGGCCGAGGGCGTCAAGGTCACCGTGGAGTCGTGCCCGCACTTCCTGACGCTGACCGCGGAGGAGATCCCGGACGGCGCCACGGAGTTCAAGTGCTGCCCGCCGATCCGTGAGGCCGTCAACCAGGACGCGCTGTGGCAGGGGCTCGCGGACGGCACGATCGACTGCATCGTCTCCGACCACTCGCCGTCCACGGCCGACCTGAAGACCCCGGACTTCGCCTCCGCGTGGGGCGGCATCTCCTCCCTGCAGCTCGGGCTGCCCGCCATCTGGACCGAGGCCCGTCGCCGCGGGTTCGACCTGACGGACGTGGTGCGCTGGATGTCCGAGGCGCCGGCGCGGCTCGCGGGTCTGGACCGCAAGGGCGCGATCGAGGCCGGCCGGGACGCCGACTTCGCGGTCCTCGACCCGGACGCCACGTTCACCGTCGACCCGGCCGAGCTCCAGCACCGCAACCGCGTCACCGCCTACGCGGGCAAGACCCTCGACGGCGTCGTCACCTCCACCTGGCTGCGCGGCGAGAAGATCGCCGACCACGGCACCCTCGCCGAACCGACCGGCCGCCTCCTCGAAAGGACCAACTGACGTGTCGTCCATACCCAGCTTCACCGGTGACGCCAGCCCCTACGGCGGCGGTGACCCGTACGCCGACTACCGGACGGCCGACTTCCCCTTCACCCAGTACGCGGACCTCGCGGACCGGCGTCTGGGCGCGGGCGTCATCGCGGCCAACGACGAGTTCTTCGCCGAGCGCGAGAACCTGCTGAAGCCCGAGCCCGCCGAGTTCGACCCCGAGCACTTCGGCCACAAGGGCAAGATCATGGACGGCTGGGAGACCCGCCGCCGCCGCGGTGTCTCGGCCCAGCAGCCGCACCCCACCGAGGACGACCACGACTGGGCGCTCGTACGCCTCGGCGCGCCCGGTGTCGTCCGCGGCATCGTCCTCGACACCGCCCACTTCCGCGGCAACTACCCGCAGGCCGTCTCCGTCGAGGCGACCTCCGTGGCCGGCTCTCCCTCGCCCGAGGAGCTCCTCGCCGACGACGTGAAGTGGACGACGCTCGTCCCGCGCACCGCGGTCGGCGGCCACGCCGCCAACGGCTTCGCCGTCGACGTCGAGCAGCGCTTCACGCACCTGCGCGTCAACCAGCACCCCGACGGCGGCATCGCCCGCCTCCGCGTCTACGGCGAGGTCGCCCCGGACCCGGCGTGGCTGGGCGTCCTCGGCACCTTCGACCTCGCCGCCCTGGAGAACGGCGGCCAGGTCGAGGACGCCTCGGACCGCTTCTACTCCCCGGCCACCAACACCATCCAGCCGGGCCGCTCGCGCAAGATGGACGACGGCTGGGAGACCCGCCGCCGCCGCGACAAGGGCAACGACTGGATCCGCTACGGCCTGGTCGCCGAGTCCGAGATCCGCGCCGTCGAGATCGACACCGCCTACCTCAAGGGCAACAGCGCGGGCTGGGCCGCCCTCTCCGTCGCGGCCGAGGGCTCGGAGGAGTGGACCGAGATCCTGCCCCGGACCCGCCTCCAGCCCGACACCAACCACCGGTTCGTGCTCGACACCCCGGCGGTCGGCTCCCGCGTCCGGATCGACATCTACCCGGACGGCGGCATCTCCCGCCTCCGTCTCTTCGGCTCCCTCACGGAGGCCGGTACGGCGCGGCTGACCGCCCGCCACCAGGAGCTCGGCGGCTGAGCCGGCTCCTCCACCCACTGGGCGGGTACGACACCCCGCCCGGCCCGCGAGGGCGCACCGGCCCGACAGCACCGGTGCGCCCCTCGCGCCCCCTTCCCGGGGCTCCTGCTCCGCCGCCCGGGCGTTACGCCGCGTGCCCGCCGTCCACCGAGAACTCGGCGCCCGTGACGTACCGTCCGCCGGGCCCCGCCAGGAAGGCGACCATCGCCGCCACCTCGTCCGGGGTGCCGAAGCGGCCGAGCGCCGTCATGGCCGCCTGCCCCTCGGCGTACGGCCCGTCCGCCGGGTTCATGTCGGTGTCGACGGGACCGGGGTGGACGATGTTCGCCGTGATGCCGCGCCCGCCCAGCTCACGCGCGAGCGCCTTCGTCAGGCCGATCAGCGCCGCCTTGCTCATCGTGTAGAGGGTCCCGCCGGGGCCCGGCACCCGCTGGGTCATGCAGGTGCCGACGGTGACGATCCGCCCGCCCCCGGAGAACCGCGCGGCCGCCGCCTGCGAGGCGAGGAACGCCGCCCGGACGTTCACCGCGAGCGCCCGGTCCACATCCGCGAGGGACAGCGACTCCAGCGGGCCGAGGATGCCGGCGCCGACGTTGTTCACCAGGACGTCGAGGCGCCCGAGGGCGTCCGCCGCCCACTCCACCGCGCCCGCCGCGTCCCCGGCGTCGGCCGCGTCGGCCCGCAGGGGCAGTGCCTTGCGGCCGGCCGCCTCGATGCGCGCGGCGACCTCCTTCGCCCGCGCCTCGTCCTGGACGTAGGTGAAGGCCACATCGGCGCCCTCCTGGGCCAGCCGCACCGCCGTCGCCGCGCCGATCCCCCGGCTGCCGCCCGTCACCAGGACCGCCGTGCCGTTCATCGTGGACATCCCGAAACCTCCGTGAGAAGAACCAAGTGGTTGCGGGTTCAATGAAAGCCGTCGGGCCGTCCCGAAGCTGGCGGCTATCGGACGCCGACGTGATCACCGATGAGTTCCGCCGGGCCGCGGAGTCGGAAGGGGTGAGACACGATGGTCCGGAGAACAGAAAGGGCATCCGCCATGGCCACCCTCAGCCTCACCCAGTTCCTCACCCTCGACGGCGTCATCCAGGCGCCCGGAGGTCCCGACGAGGACACCAGCAGCGGCTTCGAGCACGGCGGCTGGTCCGTGCCGTTCGGCGACGAGGACTTCGGGCAGCGCATCACCGAGATCTTCGAGCGGCCGACCGCCTTCCTCCTCGGCCGCCACACGTACGACATCTTCGCGGGCTACTGGCCGAAGCGGACCGACCCCGCGGACCCCGTCGCCTCCAAGCTCAACGGCCTCCCCAAGTACGTCGCCACCACCACCCTCGACTCCGCCGACTGGGCCGGCACCACCCTGCTCAAGGGCGACGTGGCCGCCGAGGTCGCCGCCCTCAAGGAGCGTCTCGACGGCGAGATCCAGATGCACGGCAGCGCCGGACTCGCCCGGACCCTCCTCGACCACGACCTCATCGACATCCTCCACCTGCACATCTTTCCCGTGGTCCTGGGCACCGGGCGCCGACTCTTCACCGAAGGCGTCCGCCCCACCGCCTTCCGCCTCACCGACGCGCGCACCAGCAGCACGGGCGTCGCCCTCCAGACGTACGAACGGGCGGGCCGCCCCGAGTACGGCAGCTACTGAGCCGGCGGCCGAACGAAACGTGTAGCCGCCACGGGCTCGTCCGGGTACGGTGATCGCTCCGCGTGCGAGCCGTCGAAGTCTCCACCCCGCCTCAAGAGTTGGAGATTCGGCCCGCCATGTCAGCTTCGCCGTCGATCGCCGCACCCCTGCCCCTGGGCGCCCCGCGCCGGGCCTGGCTCACCGACCTGCCCGTCCTCCTCGTCGCCGTCGTCTGGGGCACCAGCTATCTCGCGGCCAAGGGCATCACCACCGGCCACACCGTCATCGCGGTCCTCGTGCTGCGGTTCGCCGTGGTGCTGCCCGTCCTCGTCGCCGCAGGACACCGCAGGCTGCGCGCCCTCAGCGCGGCCCAGTGGCGCGGCGCCGCGACCCTCGGACTGATCCTCAGCGGGATCTTCCTCCTGGAGACGTACGGCGTCGTCCACACCTCGGCCACCAACGCCGGCCTGATCATCAGCCTCACCATGATCTTCACCCCGCTGGCCGAGGCCGCCGTCACCCGGGTCCGGCCTCCCCGGGCCTTCCTCGCCGCCGCCGCGCTCTCCGTCGCCGGTGTCGTCCTGCTGACCCAGGGCGGCGGATTCACCACCCCCTCCCTCGGCGACCTGCTCATGCTGCTCGCCGCCCTCGCCCGTACCGTCCACGTCCTGGCCATGTCCCGGATCAAGGCGGTCCGGTCGGCCGACTCGCTCTCCCTCACCACCGTCCAGCTCGGCTCCGCCGTCGCCGTGTTCGCCGTCATCGCGGCCTTCCCCGGCACCGGCGCCTCGCCCTGGGCGACGGCCCTCGACTTCGGCCCCCGGGAATGGGCCGGGCTCCTCTTCCTCTCCGTCTTCTGCACGCTCTTCGCCTTCTTCGTGCAGATGTGGGCCGTCCGCCGCACCTCGCCCTCCCGGGTCAGCCTCCTGCTGGGCACGGAGCCGCTCTGGGCCGCCGCCGCGGGCATCGCCCTCGCCGGCGACCGCCCCGGCGTCCTCGGCCTCGCGGGCGCGATCCTCGTTCTCGCGGGCACCAGTTGGGGCCGCCGCACGGCCGACGAGGACGCCCGGTAGGTTCTTCGATCATGAGTTCAGTGGTGTACGACAACGCGTTCCGCGCCCGGGCCCGGCGCACCCAGGGCTGGGGCGTCGGCCTGCTCGCCGTGGCAGGCCTGCTCTGGGTCTGGTTCGGCGTCCTCCTCCTCACCCCCTACGAGGACGCCGACGGCGGCGGCAGCCCCTGCCCCGCCCTCATCAGCAGCGACTACGTCCACGAGAAGGACTGCGTCGCCTCCCGCGACTGGCCCGGCACGCTCGCCGTGCTCGGCGGCTCCGTCCCCCTCGCCGTCGTCGGCGCGGTCCTCTGCACGAGCGGCGCCGTCTCCCACCGCATGGCCGAGCACCTCGCCGAGGTCAACCGCCTCGACCGGGCGAGCACCTGACGGGATCCGGACCGCGCCGGAAGCCCCCGGCTTCAGTCGGCGGCTATCCGGCTCGCGCCGATCGCGAGGGCGAGGCCGACGACCGCCACGACGATGTTCGCGAACAGCTCACGGCCCTCCAGGAACCCCACGTTGTCCGTGAGGAACCGGGTCAGACCCAGGAAGTGGAACCAGCCGCCGGTCACCTCGCGGATCACCCCCGCCACGCCGGCCACGAGCAGCAGCCCCCCGAGGCCCTCCAGGAATTTCTTCATGATCCGATGATGGCCGGGCGGTCCGGACGGCCGCGTCCGCCGCTCGTCTACGGCGGTCGATACCAAAGTATCGACCTGGGCGACTCCGGTAGCCCGACGGCCCGCACGGCCGGTGGACCGCCCCCGGCCTGCGTACATTTGCGGACATGACACGTACGGACCGGCAGCGCTGGCTGCTCCCCTCCCACCTGGTCGAACCGGGCGGGAGCGGGGCGCCCCGGCCCCGCCGTACCGTCCGCGACTGGATCGTGGACACCACCCTCTTCCTCCTCGCCGCCTTCGTCGGCCTCCTGGCCGCCGACGCCAGCGCGCAGTACACCAGCGAGCCCGTCACCCTCCTCGACCAGCTCGCCGGCGCCGCCGCCTGCTGCGCCCTCTGGGGGCGCCGCCGCTGGCCGGTCGGGCTCGCCGTCGCCCTGTCCGTGGTGAACGTCGTCGCCCCGGTCGCCGCGGGCGCCCTCCTCGCGAGCCTCTTCAGCGTGGCCGTGCGCCGGCCGTTCCGCGAGGTCGGCTGGATCGTGGCGTTCGCCGCCGCCACCTCCACGATCCAGGTCTTCGTCCGCCCGGACCCCACCACCAACATCGCGCTCTCCCTCGCCCTCGGCTTCATCCTCGTCCTGCTCGTCACCGCCTGGGGCATGCTCGTCCGTGCCCGGCGCCAGCTCGTCGAAGCCCTCAGGGAACGCGCCCGCCGCGCCGAGTCCGAGGCCGAACTGCGCGCCGCCCAGGCCCAGCGGCTCGCCCGCGAGGCCATCGCCCGCGAGATGCACGACGTGCTCGCCCACCGGCTCACCCTGCTCAGCGTGCACGCCGGAGCCCTGGAGTTCCGCCCGGACGCCCCGCCCGAGCAGATCGCCCGCGCCGCGGGAGTCATCCGCGACAGCGCCCACGAAGCCCTCCAGGACCTCCGCGAGATCATCGGCGTCCTGCGCGCGCCCGGCGAGAACGGCGAGGGCGACCGGCCCCAGCCCACCCTCGCCACCCTCGAGGCGCTGGTCGACGAGTCCCGCGAGGCCGGTGCGGAGGTCGTCCTCGACACCACCGTCGACGACCCGGCCGCGGTACCCGCCGCCACCGGCCGCACCGTCTACCGCATCGCGCAGGAAGGCCTCACCAACGCCCGCAAGCACGCCCCCGGCACCACGGTCACCGTCACCGTCCGGGGCCGGCCCGGCGAAGGACTCACCGTCGACATCCACAACCCGGCCCCCGCGGGCCCGGTCCCGCACGTCCCCGGCTCGGGCCAGGGCCTCATCGGCCTCACCGAACGCGCCGCCCTCGCCGGCGGCCGGATGGAGCACGGCCGGGCCCCCGACGGCGGATTCGCCCTGCACGCCTGGCTACCGTGGCCCTCATGACCATCAGGCTGCTCCTCGTCGACGACGACCCCCTGGTCCGCGCGGGCCTCACCTTCATGCTCGGCGGCGCCGACGACCTGGAGATCGTCGGCGAGGGCGCCGACGGCCGCGAGGTCCCCGAACTCGTCGCCCGGCACAGCCCGGACGTCGTCCTCATGGACATCCGCATGCCCCACGTGGACGGCCTGACCGCCACCGAACGCCTCCGCGCCCTCCCCGGCGCCCCCGAGGTCGTCGTCCTCACCACCTTCCACGCCGACGAACAGGTGCTGCGCGCCCTGCGGGCCGGCGCCGCCGGTTTCCTCCTCAAGGACACCCCGCCCGCCGAGATCGTCGCCGCGGTCCGCCGGGTCGTCGCCGGCGACCCCGTCCTCTCGCCGGCCGTCACCCGCCAGCTGATGACCCACGTGGCGGAGGAGCAGGACCGGCCGGACCGGCCGCGCCGCGCCACGGCCGCCGCCCGGCTCGCCGAACTCGCCGACCGCGAGCGGGAGGTGGCCGTCGCCGTCGGCCACGGCAGGTCCAACGCGGAGATCGCCGCCGAGCTGTACATGAGCGTTCCCACGGTCAAGGCCCACGTCTCGCGGATCCTCGCCAAGCTCGGCCTCAACAACCGCGTCCAGATCGCGCTCCTCGTCCACGACGCGGGCCTCGTCGACGAGGACGAGGACGACTAGTCGGATAGTCTGCCCCGATGTCCGTCATCGAACTGGGGGAGTACGGCGCGGACTTCACCGCGAACCCGTACCCGTACTACGCGAAGCTCCGTGAAGCAGGGCCCGTCCACGAGATCCGGATGCCCGACGGCTTCCAGTTCTGGCTGGTCGTCGGCCACGAGGAAGGGCGTGCGGCGCTGGCCGATCCCCGCCTCGCCAAGTCCCCGTCCGTCATCGGCGTCCGCCCGCCGGAGGAGGACATCATCGGCGTCCACCTCCTCGCGGCGGACGCCCCCGACCACACCCGGCTGCGCCGCCTCGTCACCGCGGAGTTCACCGGCCGCCGCGTCGAGAGCCTGCGGCCCCGCATCGAACGGCTCACCCACGAGCTCGCCGACGCCATGGAACCGGCCGGCCGCGCCGACCTCGTCGACGCCTACGCGTTCCCCCTGCCGATCACCGTCATCTGCGAACTCCTCGGCGTCCCCGCGGAGGACCGCGAGACCTTCCGCGGCTGGTCCAACGAGCTCGTCACGCCCACCGGCGAGCGGGGCATCCTCGACGCCATGGAGGGCTTCGGCGGCTACCTCGACGGCCTCATCGAGGACAAGCGGGCGGGCGGCCCCGCCGACGACCTGCTCTCCGGTCTCATCGCCGCCCGCGCCGAGGACGGCGACCGGCTCTCCGGCCCCGAACTCCGAGCCATGGCCTATCTGTTGCTCATCGCCGGCCACGAGACCACCGTCAACCTGATCTCCAACACCGTCCGCAACCTGCTCACCCACCCCGAGCAGCTCGCCGCCCTGCGCGCGGACCCGTCCCTGCTCGACGGAGCCATCGAGGAATCCCTGCGGTACGACGGACCGGTGGAGACCGGCACCTTCCGCTTCACCGGGGAGCCCGTCACCATCGGCGACACGGTGATCCCGGCCGGGCAGAGCGTCCTGGTGGGCATCGGCGCGCTCGACCGGGACCCGGCCCGCTTCCCCGAGCCCGACCGCTTCGACATCCGCCGCGACACCCGGGGCCACCTCGCCTTCGGCCACGGCATCCACTACTGCCTGGGCGCCCCGCTCGCCCGCCTGGAGGGCAGGATCGCGCTCCGCACGCTCCTGGACCGCTTCCCCCTGCTCGCACTCGACCCCGAGGGCGCCCCGTGGGAATGGCTGCCGGGCCTCCTGATGCGCGGCGTCCGGCAGCTGCCGGTCCGGTGGTGAGAGACGACTAGAGGGTGTCCACCCGCACCGGCCCCCGCTCCCGCCGCGAGCGCTCGCAGGCCTCGGCGATCCGGAGGGCCGCCAGGGCCTCCCGGCCGTCGCAGGCGTTCGGCGCCTCACCGCGCACCAGACGGACGAAGGCGTCCAGCTCCGCCTCGTACGCGGGGGCGAACCGCTCCAGGAAGCCCGGCCAGGGCTTGCCCGGGGCGGGCGGGCCGAGCGGCTCCACCGAGGCGAGCGGCGTCCGGTCGTCCAGGCCCACCGCGATCTGGTCCCGCTCGCCCGCCAGCTCCATGCGGACGTCGTACCCGGCGCCGTTGCACCGGGTCGCGGTCGCCGTCACGAGCGTCCCGTCGTCCAGGGTGAGCACGGCCGCGGCCGTGTCCACGTCGCCCGCCGCGCGGAACATCGCCGGGCCCGCGTCCGAGCCCGTCGCGTACACCTCGACGACCTCCCGCCCGGTCACCCAGCGGACGATGTCGAAGTCGTGCACGAGGCAGTCGCGGAAGAGGCCGCCGGAGAGCGGCAGGTACGCGGCGGGCGGCGGCTCCGGGTCGGAGGTCACGGCCCGCACGGTGTGCAGCCGGCCGAGCCGCCCGGACCGCACCGCCTCGCGCGCCGCCCGGTACCCCGCGTCGAAGCGGCGCATGAACCCCAGCTGGAGCACCGTGCCCGCCGCCTCCACCGCGTCGAGCGCGGCCAGCGTCCCCGGCACGTCCAGGGCGATCGGCTTCTCGCAGAAGACCGGCAGGCCCGCGCCGGCGGCACGGGAGATCAGCTCCGCGTGCGCCGCCGTCGCCGAGGCGATCACCACGGCGTCCAGGGCGTGCCCCAGCAGCGCGTCCACGTCGGGCGCCGCCTCCGCGCCGAGCGCCCCCGCGACCCCCGCCGCGCGGACGGCGTCCGCGTCGGCCACGACCAGCGCCCCGACCGCCGGGTGCCGGGCCAGCACACCCGCGTGGAAGCTCCCGATCCGTCCCGTACCGATGAGTCCGATGCGCATGGCCCCACCGTGGAGCCGTCCGCACCCGCTGTCAAGGATTTGTCAGGACAACCGGACGTCACGACTTCCCGTCATCAGCCCCCCGGGCTACGCTCCCCCCGTGCCCAAGCAGTCCGGCTCCCCCCTGCCCCCGCTCGCCGTGGACCGCACGAGTCCGGTCCCGCTCTACTTCCAGCTCGCCCAGCAGCTGGAGAGCGCGGTGGAGAACGGGGCCCTGACCCCGGGCACCCTCCTCGGCAACGAGATCGACCTCGCCACCCGGCTGGGCCTCTCCCGGCCCACCGTCCGCCAGGCCATCCAGACCCTCGTCGACAAGGGCCTCCTGGTCCGCCGCCGGGGCGTCGGCACCCAGGTCGTGCACAGCAGGGTCCGGCGCCCGATGGAGCTCAGCAGCCTCTACGACGACCTCGCCGCCGCCGGGCAGCGCCCCTCCACCCGGGTCCTGGCCAACCGGCTCGAACCCGCCGCGGGACCGGTCGCGGCGGCCCTCGGCGTACCGGAGGGCACCGAGGTCCGCTACCTGGAACGGCTCCGCACCGCGCACGGCGAGCCCATGGCGTACCTCCGCAACCACCTGCCCGCCGGGATCGTCGACCCGGACACCGCGCTCCTGGAGACCACCGGCCTCTACCGCGTGCTCCGCTCCGCCGCGCTCACCCTGCACAGCGCCCGTCAGTCCGTCGGCGCCCGCGCGGCGACCGCCGGGGAGGCCGCGCTCCTCGACGAACCGGAGGGCGCCCCGCTGCTCACCATGGAGCGCGTCACCTTCGACGACACCGGACGCGCCGTCGAGTACGGATCCCACCTCTACCGGGCCGCCCGCTACTCCTTCGAGTTCCAGCTCATGGTCCGTCCGTAGGGGCCCCTGACCTGTGCCACGACCCGCATGACCGATACTGCAATGCACGCAGAAGGACACAAAGGAGGGCACGGTCTCGTGACCAGGCTTCGGACAGGAGGGGCACGCGCCGCAGTCGGCGCCGTGCTCGCCCTCGCACTCACCGCGGCGCTCGCCGGGTGCAGCAGCACCGGTGGAAAGCGCGCGGAGGACGCCCGCAAGGCCGCCGAGGCCCAGGGCCGGGCGGCCGTGGACACCCCCCGGTGGACCTTCGCCATGGTGACCCACTCGGGCGACGGCGACACCTTCTGGGACATCGTCCAGAAGGGCGCCAAGCAGGCCGCCGCCAAGGACAACATCAACTTCCTCTACGCCCACAGCGACGAGGCCCAGCAGCAGGCGCAGCTGATCGACTCGTACGTCGCCAAGGGCGTCGACGGACTGATCGTCACCCTCGCCAAGCCCGACGCCATGAAGGCCGCCGTGGAGAAGGCCGTCAAGGCCGGCATCCCGGTGATCACAGTGAACTCGGGCGCCGAGGTGTCCAAGGCCTACGGGGCGCTCACCCACATCGGCCAGGACGAGACCGTCGCCGGCGAGGCCGTCGGCGAGGAGCTCGACAGGCGCGGGAAGAAGAAGGCCCTCTGCGTCCTGCACGAGCAGGGCAACGTCGGCCACGAGCAGCGCTGCGCCGGTGTGAAGAAGACCTTCGACGGCGAGCTCGTGAACCTGTACGTCGACGGCACCAACATGCCCGACGTCAAGGCCTCCATCGAGGCCAAGCTCCAGTCCGACAAGGCCGTCGACGCCGTCGTCACCCTCGGCGCCCCCTTCGCCGACACCGCCGTCCAGGCCGCGAAGAGCGCCGGCAGCAAGGCCGAGGTCGACACCTTCGACCTCAACGCCAAGGTCGCGACCGCCCTGGAGGCCGGCACCCTCGGCTTCGCCGTCGACCAGCAGCCCTACCTCCAGGGCTACGAGGCCGTCGACCTGCTCTGGCTCTACCGCTACAACGCCGACGTCCTCGGCGGCGGCAAGCCGGTCCTGACCGGCCCGCAGATCATCACCAAGGACCAGGCCGCCGCGCTGAAGCAGTACGCGGATCGGGGCACCCGATGAGCTCCACCGCCCCGCCGTCGGACGGTGTCGACCACGTCGACGAGCGGCTGCTCCGCACGACCCCCCTGAAGAAGCTGCTGGCCCGCCCCGAGCTCGGCTCGGTCGTCGGCGCTATCGCCGTCTTCGCCTTCTTCGCGGTGGTCGCCGACAGCTTCCTCGAACCCGCCAGCCTCGGCACCGTGCTCTACGCGGCCTCCACCATCGGCATCATGGCCGTCCCGGTCGCCCTGCTGATGATCGGCGGAGAGTTCGACCTCTCCGCCGGCGTCATGGTCACCAGCTCCGCGCTCGTCTCGTCGATGTTCAGCTACCAGATGACGGCGAACGTCTGGGTCGGCGTCGGCGTCTCGCTGCTCGTCACCCTGGCGATCGGAGTCTTCAACGGCTTCATGCTGACCCGCACCAAGCTGCCGAGCTTCATCATCACGCTCGGCACCTTCCTCATGCTGACCGGCCTGAACCTCGGCCTCACCAAACTGATCAGCGGCACCGTCTCCACCAAGACCATCGCCGACATGGAGGGCTTCCCCTCCGCCAGGAAGCTCTTCGCCTCCGAGTGGACGATCGGCGGCATCGAGTTCAAGGTCACCGTCCTGTGGTGGTTCGGCCTGGTCGCCCTCGCCACCTGGATCCTGCTCCGCACCCGCTTCGGCAACTGGATCTTCGCGGTCGGCGGCGGCGCCGACGCCGCCCGCGCGGTCGGCGTCCCCGTCTACCGCACGAAGATCGGCCTCTACATGGGCGTGGCCTTCTGCGCCTGGATCTCCGGCCAGCACCTGCTCTTCTCCTTCGACGTCGTCCAGTCGGGCGAAGGCGTCGGCAACGAGCTGATCTACATCATCGCGGCCGTCATCGGCGGCTGCCTGATCACCGGCGGATACGGCTCGGCCATCGGTTCGGCGGTCGGCGCCCTCATCTTCGGCATGACCAGCAAGGGCATCGTGTACGCCGAATGGAACCCCGACTGGTTCAAGTTCTTCCTGGGAGCGATGCTCCTCCTGGCGACGCTGCTGAACGCCTGGATCCGCAAGCGCGTGGAGGCGACCAAGTGACCACGGAGCCGACCCCGCTCGTGGAGCTGACCGACGTCAGCAAGTACTACGGCAACATCCGCGCCCTCGAAGGCGTCTCCCTGGAGGTCCGCGCGGGCGAGATCTCCTGCGTCCTCGGCGACAACGGCGCCGGCAAGTCCACCCTCATCAAGATCGTCGCCGGCCTGCACCGGCACGACGCGGGCACCTTCCGCATCGAGGGCGAGGAGGTCACCCTGGCCAACCCGCGCGACGCCCTCGACCGGGGCATCGCCACGGTCTACCAGGACCTCGCCGTCGTCCCCCTCATGCCGGTCTGGCGGAACTTCTTCCTCGGCTCCGAGCCGACGAAGGGCTCCGGCCCCTTCAAGCGGCTCGACGTCGCCCTGATGCGCTCCACCACCCGCGAGGCACTGCTCCGCATGGGCATCGACCTCCGTGACGTCGACCAGCCGATCGGGACCCTCTCCGGCGGCGAGCGCCAGTGCGTGGCCATCGCCCGCGCCGTCCACTTCGGCGCCAAGGTCCTCGTCCTCGACGAGCCGACCGCCGCCCTCGGCGTGAAGCAGTCCGGGGTCGTCCTCAAGTACGTCGCGGCCGCCCGTGACGAGGGCCTCGGCGTGGTCCTCATCACGCACAACCCGCACCACGCCTACCTCGTCGGCGACCGTTTCGTCCTGCTCCAGCGGGGCGTCATGGCGGCGAGCCACACCAAGGACTCCGTCACCCTCGACGAGTTGACCCGGCAGATGGCCGGCGGCAGCGAGCTGGAGGACCTGCGCCACGAGCTGGAGCGGCCGCACGGCACGTGACCGGCGGCCGGGCGACGTGACGGCCCCTTCACACCCCACCTGGCAGAATCGGAGCCGATGAGTACCTACCGTGACCTCGCCCACCGGGGAGCCGCCCGCGGGACCGTGCTGCGCACCGTCGGGACCCGGGAGCGCCGCTCCCACCTCACGGCGCCCCGGGTGCCGACCGTCGGCATCGACATCGGCGGTACGAAGGTGATGGCCGGCGTCGTCGACGCCGACGGCAACATCCTGGAGAAGCTCCGCACGGAGACCCCGGACAAGTCCAAGAGCCCCAAGGTCGTCGAGGACACCATCGTCGAACTGGTCCTCGACCTCTCCGACCGGCACGACGTGCACGCCGTGGGCATCGGCGCGGCCGGCTGGGTGGACGCCGACCGGGCCCGGGTCCTCTTCGCCCCGCACCTCGCCTGGCGCAACGAACCCCTCCGCGACGCCCTCCAGGGCCGCCTCGCCGTCCCCGTCATGGTCGACAACGACGCCAACACCGCCGCCTGGGCCGAGTGGCGCTTCGGCGCCGGACGCGGCGAGGACCACCTCGTCATGATCACCCTCGGCACCGGCATCGGCGGCGCCATCCTGGAGGACGGCCAGGTCAAGCGGGGCAAGTACGGCGTCGCCGGAGAGTTCGGCCACATGCAGGTCGTCCCCGGCGGCCACCGCTGCCCCTGCGGCAACCGCGGCTGCTGGGAGCAGTACAGCTCCGGGAACGCGCTGGTCCGCGAGGCCCGGGAACTCGCCGCGGCCGACTCCCCGGTCGCGTACGAGATCATCGAGCGGGTCAAGGGGAACATCCCCGAGATCACCGGCCCCCTCATCACCGAGCTCGCCCGCGAGGGCGACGCCATGTGCGTCGAGCTGCTCCAGGACATCGGCCAGTGGCTCGGTGTCGGCATCGCCAACCTGGCCGCCGCCCTCGACCCCTCCTGCTTCGTCATCGGCGGCGGCGTCTCGGCCGCCGACGACCTCCTCATCGGCCCCGCCAGGGACGCCTTCCGCCGCCACCTCACCGGCCGCGGCTACCGTCCCGAGGCCCGCATCGTCCGCGCCGAGCTGGGCCCCGAGGCCGGCATGGTCGGCGCCGCCGACCTCGCCCGGCTCGTCGCCCGCCGCTTCCGCCGCGCCAACCGCCGCCGCGTCGAGCGGTACGAACGCTACGAGCGCTACGCCCAGGCCCTGCGCAACGGGACCCCGGGCCGGACCGCACGTACCCCCGAGGACCCCCCTTCATGACCCTGCCCCACCAGTCCACCCCGTCCCGCCCCCCGCAGGAGAAGCTGCCCGAGGACCGGCGGCACATGATCCGCCGCCGCTGGCTGACGGCCGTCATCATCGTGCTCCTCGTCGGCATCCCGGCCGGCTACCTCGTCATCTCCGCGGGCCAGAGCCGCGACAGCGGCCGGGACAAGGAGCGGGAGTCGTCGGCGGCCGGCCTCCAGGACAACTGGCCCTCGCTGATGAAGCGACGGGTCTTCGAGGTTCCCGTCCCCTCCGGGGCCTGGGGCGTCGCCTACTACGAGACCAGCAACTGGAAGACCAGCCGGCTGTACGTCCAGTTCACGACGACCGCCGGAGGGCTCGACGCCTTCCTCGCCGAGTCCGGGACCTCCCGCTCCGCGCTCACCCCGGGCCGGATCACCGTCGGCGACCGCGACGCCGACATCGCAGGCTGGACCTTCGCCGACGGCATGACCTGGGCGGGCACCACCGTCACCCGCGAGGCGCCCCGCCCGCACACCGCCCTCACCGTCGACCTCACCGACCCCGCCTTCCCCCGGGTGTACGCGGTCTCCACCACGAGCCCCTGACGCCCGGGGTTCCCCCGGAAGCGCCGTCCGGCTCGCGGGCGGGCCCTGCGTCACGTCCAATGGCGGGACGGGCCGGGCGGGGTCGGGAGGCGGGATGTCGTGGGCGACCCGGGTGCGGAGCATCCGCGCCGGAGCCGAGCAGCGCTTCCCCGTCCTCACGGAACTGACCGCCCGACTGGTCAGCGGGAACCTCCTGGACTCGGCGACCCGGCTCGCGGCCCAGGCCTTCCTCGCCGCCGTCCCCCTGCTGTTCGCCCTCGCGGCCTTCGCCCCGAGCGCGGTGCGCGACCAGATGCTGGAGTCCCTCCGTACCGTCTTCGGACTCACTGGATCCTCCGACGAACAACTCCAGCAGGTCCTGAAGGGCAACGGCGACCAGGCGGTGCGGGAGACCAGCGGCGCCGTGGGCGCGCTCGTCGCACTGGTCTCGGCCACCAGCTTCAGCCGCGCCATGTCCAGGGTCTGCGAGCGGGCCTGGCGGCTGCCCAAGGCCGGGACCCGGATCGCGGCCTGGCGGTGGACCGTGTGGCTGCTCGCCCTCGTCCTCGTGGTGCTCCTCCAGGCCCCCGTGCGCGACGGCTTCGGCGCCGGCGCCTGGCTGGGCCTGCCGCTGTACTTCCTGGTCAGCACGGGGGTGTGGCTGTGGACCCAGCACCTCCTGCTCGCCAAGCGGATCCGCTGGCTGCCCCTGCTGCCCGGCGCCCTCCTGGCGGGCGCCGCGACGACCGTCCTCAGCGTCACCGCGGGGCTCTACATGCCCGGGGCCCTCAACCGCGCGCTGGCCGAGTACGGCTCGCTGGGCCTGGTCCTGACCCTGCTGTCCTGGCTGATCGTGCTCTGCGCCGCCCTCACCTTCGCCGTCACCATCGGAGCGGTCCTGGCCCAGGAACCCCCGCTCGACCGGTACCTCGGCACGGACCGCCACGACGACTGATCCGGCGGGAAACCGGGCAATCCGACCCCCTCCCGGTGGGGGACGGCCGGATGTGAGAGCGTGCAGGGCGTGAGTGAGACACCGACGAACACCCTGCAATACCGTGTCGACGGGCGAGAGGACGCCCCGGTCCTCGTCCTGGGACCGTCCCTCGGTACGACCTTCCACATGTGGGACCGGCAGATACCGGAGCTCGCACGCGACTGGCGGGTCGTCCGCTTCGACCTCCCGGGACACGGGGGCGCACCCGCGGAGCCCTTCAGCTCGGTCGCCGAGCTCGGCGACCGGCTCCTCGCCACCCTCGACGAGATCGGCGTCCAGCGCTTCGGGTACGCGGGCTGCTCGTTCGGCGGCGCCGTCGGCCTCGACCTCGCCCTCCGCGCGCCCCACCGGGTCGCCTCGCTCGCCCTGGTCGCCACCTCGCCCCGGTTCGGCACCGCCGACGAGTTCCGCCAGCGCGGCGTCATCGTCCGCGCCAACGGTCTGGAGCCGATGGCCCGCACCGCGCCCGAGCAGTGGTTCACGCCCCTCTTCGCCGGCGCCCAGCCCGCCATCGTCGACTGGGCCGTCCAGATGGTCCGGACGACCGACCCCGCCTGCTACATCTCCGCCTGCGAGGCCCTGGCCGTCTTCGACGTCCGCGAGGCCCTCGGCAGCATCGGGATCCCCGCCCTCGTCCTCGTCGGATCCGAGGACCAGGTCACCGGACCGGCCGAGGCCCGCACCCTGGTCGCCGGCATCGCCGACGCCCGGCTCGCCGTCGTGCCCGGCGCCTCGCACCTCGCCCCCGTCGAGCAGCCCGCCGCCGTCACCGACCTGCTCACCGAGCACTTCTCCGGCATCGCCCAGGAGGCCAGCGGCACCCTGGCCGTGCCGCCACCCCCGCCGCCCGTTCCCGCCGCCGAGCCCGCCCCGGACGCCCCGGACGCCCCGGACGCGGAGCCCGGCCGCCCCGACCCGTACGAGAAGGGGCTCGGACTGCGCCGCGAGGTCCTCGGCGACGCCCATGTCGACCAGGCCCTCGCCGACGATCCCGACGGGGCCTTCCAGGAGCTCGTCACCCGGTACGCCTGGGGCGAGGTCTGGAGCCGGGAGGGACTCGACCGGCGCACCCGCAGCGTCGTCACCCTCACCGCGCTCATCGCCGGGGGCCACCGGGAGGCCCTCGCGGACCACACCCGCGCAGCCCTCCGCAACGGCCTGTCGCCCGAGGAGCTCCGCGAGATCGTCCTGCACACGGGCGCGTACTGCGGCCTCCCGGCCGCCGAGACCGCGCTGCGGGTGGTCACCCGCGTCACCCAGGAGGAGACGACACCCCCGGCGTAGCCTGGACACGTGAAGCTGACGAAGAAGTCCCACGCCTGCGTGCGGCTGGAGAAGGACGGCCGCACGCTCGTCCTCGACCCCGGCATGTTCACCGAGGAGGACGCCGTCCTCGGAGCCGACGCGCTGCTCGTCACCCACGAGCATCCGGACCACTTCGACGAGGGCCGGCTGCGCGCCGCCCTGGACGCGAACGCGGCCGCCGAGATCTGGACGCTGCGCAGCGTCGCCGACCGGCTCTCGGCGGCCTTCCCGGGGCGGGTGCACACCGTCGGGCACGGCGACACCTTCACGGCCGCGGGCTTCGACGTCCAGGTCCACGGCGAGCTGCACGCGGTGATCCACCCGGACATCCCGCGCATCACCAACGTCGGATACCTCGTCGACGGCGCCGTCTTCCACCCCGGCGACGCGCTCACCGTGCCCGACCACCCCGTGGACACGCTGCTGCTGCCCGTCATGGCCCCCTGGAACAAGATCTCCGAGGTCATCGACTACGTCCGCGAGGTCCGGCCGCGCCGGGCGTACGACATCCACGACGCCCTGCTCACCGACCTCGCCCGGCCCCTCTACGACCACCAGATCGGAGTGCTCGGCGGCACCGAGCACGCCCGCCTGGCGTCCGGCGCGTCCGCCGAGCTCTGAGCGGCGGGACGGCCGACTGTCACACCCCGCCAGTAGGCTTGCGCCCATGCGCATCGCCACCTGGAACGTCAATTCGATCACCGCCCGGCTGCCCCGGCTCCTGGCCTGGCTGGAGAGCAGCGGCACCGACGTGCTGTGCATCCAGGAGACCAAGTGCACCGCCGAGCAGTTCCCCACCGAGGAGCTGCGCGCCCTGGGCTACGAGTCCGTGGTCAACGCCACCGGGCGGTGGAACGGCGTGGCACTCGTCTCCCGCGTCGGCCTCGCCGACGTGGTCACCGGACTGCCCGGCGGCCCGGAGTACGACGGGGCGGAGGAGCCCCGGGCGATCTCCGCGACCTGCGGTCCCGTCCGCGTCTGGTCGGTGTACGTGCCGAACGGCCGCGAGGTCGCCCACGAGCACTACGCCTACAAGCTCCGCTGGCTGGAGGCGCTCAAGGCGGCCGTCGCGGAGGACGCGGCGGGGGAGCGCCCCTTCGCGGTCCTCGGCGACTACAACATCGCGCCGACCGACGAGGACGTCTGGGACATCTCCGTCTTCGAGGGCGCGACCCACGTGACGGAGCCGGAGCGGGCCGCGCTCGCCGGGCTCCGCGAGACCGGTCTCTCCGACGTGGTCCCGCGCCCCCTCAAGTACGACATCCCGTTCACGTACTGGGACTACCGCCAGCTCTGCTTCCCGAAGAACAAGGGCATGCGCATCGACCTGGTCTACGGGAACAAGCCCTTCGCCGAGGCGGTCTCCGACAGCTTCGTGGACCGCGAGGAGCGCAAGGGCAAGGGCGCGTCGGACCACGCGCCCGTCGTCGTCGACCTCGACGTCTGACCGGCCCCCGCGGCCCGGCGGCGGAGATCATCTCCGCGCGCCGGGTGGTCGACCCGGAGGTGACGGTGCGAGGCTGTTCCGATGAACATCCCCTTTCTGGACCACTGGCGAAAACGGCATGAGGCCGAACCCACGGCCCCCTTGGCCGCGGCCTTCGACCGCGACCCGGAGGGCGTGGCCGAACTCCTCTCGGAGTGCGAGCTGCTGCGTTCCCGTGTGGGGGAGGCCGGGGTGGCCCTGGACGACACGCCCCGCTCCCTCCAGGAGCTCGACCAGCTGCCGCCCCGGTGGCGAAACGATCCGGAAGAGCTTCCCTGGTTCGGGAACGACGCCGGGCTCTACCTCGGCACGGTGATCGTCCGCAACGTGCCGGGCGCCCGGTGGCAGGTGTGGCCCGGCGGCGGCCCCGTCGTGCGCCTGGCCTCCGGCCGGGAGATCCAGGTCGTTGAGGCCGGTCTCGACTGGGCGATGTCCGGCGCCCCGCAGCTCTCCCAGGTGTACGCGGAGGCCTCCGAGCACTGAGACCCGGCGGCCCCGCACGATGCCTCCGGACCATGCGTGCGCCACCCTTTTGCAGTCAATACGGCTTATCAGTGTTTCATGCGTGTCGGGTGGGAAGTCCCTTTTTCTGGTGGATAGTTTGCGCTGACCGCGACATCGCCGAGAAAGGGGGCCGGGCAGCGCATGGCCGTCGCCGATCCGCTGATCGAACTGCGTGGCGTCAACAAGCACTACGGCGCGCTGCACGTCCTCCAGTCCATCGACCTCACCGTCGGACGCGGAGAGGTGGTCGTGGTGATCGGCCCCTCCGGCTCCGGCAAGTCCACCCTGTGCCGCGCGATGAACCGGCTGGAGAGCGTCGAGTCGGGCGACATCGTCATCGACGGCCGGCCCCTCCCCGAGGAGGGCAGGGCACTCGCCCGGCTGCGCGCCGAGGTCGGCATGGTCTTCCAGTCCTTCAACCTCTTCGCGCACAAGACCGTCCTCGCGAACGTCTCCCTCGCGCAGATCAAGGTCCGCAAGCGCAAGAAGGAGGAGGCCGACCGGCGGTCGCGCGAACTCCTGGACCGGGTCGGGCTCGCCGCGCACGCCGACAAGTACCCGGCCCAGCTCTCCGGCGGCCAGCAGCAGCGGGTCGCCATCGCCCGGGCCCTCGCCATGGACCCCAAGGCCCTCCTCTTCGACGAGCCGACCTCCGCCCTCGACCCCGAGATGATCAACGAGGTCCTGGAGGTCATGCGGCAACTCGCCCACGAGGGCATGACGATGGTCGTCGTCACCCACGAGATGGGCTTCGCCCGCTCCGCGGCCAACCGGGTCGTCTTCATGGCCGACGGGAAGATCGTCGAGGACCGCACGCCGGAGGAGTTCTTCACCGCCCCCCGCAGCGAGCGCGCCAAGGACTTCCTCTCCAAGATCCTCAAGCACTGAGCGGGGTGGGAACCATGCGCCGCACGCACCGGACCCCGGCCGTCCTCGCCCTGCTGCTCGCCGCGACGGTGGCGCTCGGCGGCTGCGGCAAGGAGGGAAGCCCTCCCGTCAAGGGTCCCCGTCCCGACCAACTACCCGTCTACCAGGTGCGATCCGGCTTCACACTGCCCGACTCGGCCACCTGGGAGCGGGCGAGGAAGCGCGGCCGGCTCGTCGTCGGCGTCAAGGAGGACCAGCCCTACATGGGCGAGAAGGATCCGGCCACCGGACGCTACTCCGGCTTCGACATCGAGATCGCCAGGATGACCGCCGCCTCCCTCGGCTTCGACCCCGCCCGCGTCGAGTTCCGCACCATCGCCTCGGCCAACCGCGAGACCGCCCTCCAGAACGGCCAGATCGACTACTACGTCGGCACGTACACCATCAACGACAACCGCAAGAAGCTCGTCGGCTTCGCCGGCCCCTACTACCAGGCCGGTCAGTCCCTCCTCGTCCGCACCGACGAGAGCGACATCCGCGGACCCCGGGACCTGGACGGCAAGCGGGTCTGCTCGGCCGCCGGGTCCACCCCGTACCAGCGCATCGAGAAGGACTACCCGAAGGCCGAACTCGTCGCCTACGACACCTACTCCGTCTGCGTCGACAACCTGCTGACCTACCAGGTCGACGCCGTCACCACCGACGACACGATCCTCATGGGCTACGCCGCCAAGGTCCCCGACGAACTCAAGGTCGTCGGCGAGCCGTTCTCGAAGGAGCCCTACGGCATCGGCGTCCCGCACGGCGACGACGCGCTGCGCCTCGCACTCGACGACGCCATCGCCGCCCACGAGAAGAACGGCGACTGGAAGAAGGCGTACGACGCCACCCTCGGCCTCTCCGGGGTCCCCGCCCCGCGGCCGCCCGCCATCGACCGCTACCCGTCCGACTGAGGACCCCCACCGCTGACATGGACGTACTCACAGAGAACTTCTCGCTCTACGGCGAGGGGTTCCTCGGCACCGTCGAACTCACCGTCTACTCCTCTGCCCTCGCCCTCGTCCTGGGCTTCGTCATGGCCTCCTTCCGGGTCGCGCCCGTGGGCTCCTTCCGGGTCTTCGGCACGGTCTGGGTCACCGTCCTGCGCAACACCCCGCTGACCCTGCTCTTCTTCGCGGTCATGCTGGGCCTGCCCCGCTTCGGACTCGTGCTGCCCTTCGAGGTGTTCGCGGTCCTCGCCCTCGGCTGCTACACGTCCGCCTTCATCTGCGAGGTGCTGCGCTCCGGCATCAACACCGTGCCGCGCGGCCAGGGCGAGGCGGCCCGCAGCCTGGGCATGAACTTCTCCCAGACCCTCTCCACGGTGGTGCTGCCACAGGCCTTCCGGACCGTCATCCCGCCCATCGGCTCCACCCTGATCGCCCTCGCCAAGAACTCCGCGATCGCCGGTGCGTTCAGCGTCACCGAACTCCTCGGCACCTACAAGACCCTGAGCGAGCTCGGCTACAACATCGTCTGGACCTTCGTCTGGATCGCCGTCGGATACCTGATCATCACCCTCACCATCAGCGCCCTCTTCCACGTCCTGGAGAAGCGCTGGGGAGTCGCCCGATGACCGAGTCCACCGCCCTCTACGACATCCCCGGGCCGCACGCCCGGCGGCGCCACCTGCTCTACGGGCTCGCGTCCACCGTGGTCATCCTCGCGCTCGCCGGCTGGATCCTGTACCTCCTCTTCGACACCGACCAGTTCACCTCCACCAAGTGGGCGCCCTTCGCCTACGAGGGGATCCAGGAGCTGCTGCTCAGGGGCCTGCGCAACACGCTCAAGGCCTTCGCCTACGCCTCGGTGCTGTCGCTCGCGCTCGGCGGGGTCCTCGCCGCCGGGCGCCTCTCCGAGCACCGGGCGCCGCGCTGGATCTCGACCCTGTTCGTGGAGTTCTTCCGGGCCATGCCCGTCCTCGTGATGATCTTCTTCATCTTCGTGGCGCTCAAGGTGCAGCCGCTGCCCGCCCTCGTCGCCGGACTGACCCTCTACAACGGTTCCGTGCTCGCCGAGGTCTTCCGCACCGGCATCCACGCCGTCGCACGCGGCCAGGGCGAGGCCGCGTACGCGCTCGGCATGCGCAAGACGCAGGTGATGACGTACGTCCTGGTGCCCCAGGCCGTCCGTGCCATGCTGCCGGCCATCATCAGCCAGCTCGTGGTGGCCCTCAAGGACACCTCGCTCGGCTTCCTCATCACCTACGAGGAGTTCCTCCACGCGGGCAAGCTGATCGCGTCCAACCTCGACTACGACCTGCCGTTCATCCCAGTCGTGCTGGTCGTCTCACCGATCTACATCGGGATGTGCATGCTGCTCTCCTGGTTCGCCACCTGGGTGGCGCGCAGGGAGCGCCACAGCCCGAAGACGAAGGCCGTGGACGTCGCGCCGGCCGAACCGGGGACGCTGCTGCCGGGACAGCAGTAGCGGGCAGGGAGCCGCACCCGCCCGGCAGCAGCCGGTGATCACTCCGCCCGCAGCGGGACCGACACGTACGACGGGTCGGCCGCGGGGGAGGAGAAGGTCAGCTGCGCGCCGGTCGGGTTGTGCTCGATGTAGAGCGGGTCGACGGTGTCGACGACCAGCGCGAGCCGGTGCCCGGCCGGGACGTCGTAGGCCGTCGAGAAGAGGTCCAGGTCGACGCCGAACGGCTGCCCCGGGGTCCGGTCGTGGAAGGTGTACGGGGCGTTGCTGACGAGCTTCCCGAGGCCGAGCGGGCCCACGTCGTAGAGGTACGCGACGAGGGTGCCGCTCTCCTTGGTGGAGCTGACCGTGGTGTGCACCTTCACCGTGCCGCGGACCCGCTGCGGGGTGTCGTACCGCTCCGACTGCCAGACGCCGGCGAAGGCGCGGGGGAGGAGGGGCACGGAGGCGACGGGCGGGGCCTGGAAGAACTGGTCCAGGAGGTTGGAGAGCATCACGATGCCGCCGTTGGCGCCGGAGTCGACGTTCGCCCGGATCCGCTGCGTGCCGCCGAGGTCGAACTTCCGCCGGTTCGCGTCGAGGGACTTCCAGTCCGGGTAGCCCTCGTAGGGCGCGTCGGAGCGCGGCTTCACCCGGACGGGCTGCTCGCGGTCGACGCCGTTGTCCTCGCCCTTGAGGTAGTGGTCGAACCAGCGGTGGGCGCTGGTCCAGGTGTCGTTGGGCAGGCCGAGGAGGCCGGTGGCCTCGGCGGTGGCGTGGTCGCCCGGGCGGAATTCGAGCCGCTTGGGGCCGGTGAGCTTCTCGTAGAAGCTCGCGTACTGGTTGGGCGGGAAGATGGTGTCGCCCCAGGCGTTGCCGAGCATGATCGCGGCGCCGTTGGCGTTGATCCGGTCGAGCTGCTCGGCGGCGGAGCGCTTGCGGCCCCAGGCGATCATGTCCTCCTCCTTGTCCAGGTTGGACGAGAGGAAGTCGCCGAGGATCTCCTGGAGTTCGGGACCGGGGCGGCCGGTGAGATAGCCGGCGCCGCCGAGCAGCGCGGCGGCCTGGAGGTGCTGGGTGCGACCGCTGTAGATGGACTCGATCAGGTCGGCCCAGCCGCTGAGCGCGGCGACGGCCTTGATGCGGGGGTCGTGGGCGGCGGCGAGCAGGCTGATCCCCGCGCCGTACGAGACGCCCGCCATGCCCACGTGGGCGGGGTCGGAGGGGGTGTTCGCGAGGGCCCAGTCGATCACCTTGGAGGCGTCGGCGATGTCCTTCGGTCCCGCGGTCTCGATCTCCCCGCCGGACTGCCAGAAGCCACGGGAGTTGTAACTCACCACGACGTAGCCGGAGTCGGCGAGCTTCTTGGCCTGGGCGAGGTACTCGACCTGCGGCACGGCCCAGCTGGTGGGCAGCACGATCAGGGGGTGGCGGGCGGTGGAGCCGGCTCCGGCGGGCGTGACGACGTTGGCCTTGAGGACGGTGCCGCCCTCTCCGGTGATGTCGACGAAGCGGATGGATCCGGCGGTCTCGGCGGCCTGGGCGACGGGGGCGGACCCGAGGGCCGTCCCGGCCACGAGAGCGGCCGAGACGGCGAGGACCAGGGATGCGCGCACGGGGCACTCCTCACTGGGGGGCACTGTTGGGGGGCAGTGAAAGTGACCCGACGGTAACCGGGGTGCCTTACCCGTGGTAACTGGTCGGTAAGTTACGTGCGGGTAACGATTGGTGGGGCCTCCAGGAGGGCGACGGCCTCCGCCAGGTCCGCGTGGGCCTCCGCGTGATGCCCGGTCGCCACCAGGAACATCGCCCGGTCGGTGAGGGCCTGGGGGAGCGCGGTCGCGGCCTCCTCCAGGCCGCGGGCGAGTGCGACCCCCTCGTCGAACCACGGCCGCAGGGGCTCCGCGGACCCGCGGGAGACCCCGAAGTGCGCCGTCCGCAGGGTCAGTCGGCGGTGGACGGTGTACAGCTGCGGGAGCGCGCCGGCGGCGGCGAGACGGGCCGCCTCGGCCTCAAGGGCGGGGATGCCCCCGCGATAGGCCTCCCGCACGTCCGGCGACCACTGGGTGCCGTGGACGCCGAAGGGCGGCACCGGGGCCCCGGGCGACGCGGCCGGCTCGTCGGGGCGGCCCGACAGGACGAACAGCGTGACCCACACGCCGGCCATGTGGTCGCCCGTCCCGTCCCGCTCCGCGAGCCGCGCGACCACGTCCAGCGCCTCCCGGCGGGCGGCCGCCCCCTCGGCCGGACGCCCGGCGTCCTCCAGGAGCCGTGCGCGGTGGACCAGCTCCCACGCAAGCTCCGGGGGCGGCGTCCCCTCCTCGGCGGCCCGTCGTCGTCCGGCCCCGACGGTCCGGTCGAAGGCCTCCGCCGCCTCCTCGTGGAGCCCGGCGGCGGACAGGGCCGCAGCCAGCTCGTACACCTCCCACGCCGGGAACCCCGCCCCCGCGGCCGGCCGGCGCCGGTGGATCTCCACGGCCTCCCGGTGCCGCCCCTCCTCGGCGAGGACGTACGCCAGGCGGCGGTCGCCGCTCAGCGTGTACATCTCCTCGCACGCCGCCCGTCCCTCCTCCCGGCGGCCGAGGGCGAAGAGCTCCCGCTCGTACGCCCGCAGGGCGTCGTGCAACAGCTCGAACCGCCTCGGCTCGCCGGCCTCGATCCGGCGCGCGGCGTCCACCGCCTCGGCGAACAGTCGCAGTTCGGCCCCCGGGACGGTGGTGCGGTACGCCGTCCGCAGCAGGGCGCCCACCAGCTTCGGCAGGTAGGCCCGCGGGCTCACCTCCGCCAGCACCCGGTACGCGCCCAGCTCCTCCGCGAGGTCCAGCCGCCCCGACCCCAGCAGCAGCACCCGCGCCCGCAGCACCGCGTCCTCGTCGTACTTCCGTGCGTTCCCCATGAGCCCCCTGTTCTCCGTGTGATGCACGACGGAGATTCTGGGAGCTGGACGACAGGCCGGACAAGGCTCGCGAACTGTGCGTTCCGTCCTACGAAAACCGGCTCTGACCTGTCATGATGGTGACGTCTTCACTCCGAGGGGAGGGGCCGGTGCAGCGCAGGGCCGACGCACCCGACGTGTTCGATCCCCGGATCCACGCCGCCGGCATCCCGCACGACCGCTTCCGCGTCCTGCGCGACCGGGCGCCCGTCTCCTGGCAGGAGGAACCGGAGCTCCTCGGCTGGCCCGCCGGACCGGGCTTCTGGGCCGTCACCCGGCACGCCGACGTCGTCCGGGTGCTGAAGGACGCGGGGACGTACTCCTCGCACCTCGGCGCCACCCAGATCCGCGACCCCGACCCCGCCGACCTGCCCTTCATCCGCCGCATGATGCTCAATCAGGACCCGCCGGAGCACGGGCGGCTGAGGCGGCTCGTCAGCCGGGCCTTCACACCCGGGCGGATCGAGCGCTTCTCCGCGACCGCCCACGGCCGGGCCCGCGAGCTGCTCGCCGCCGCGTTCGCGGACGGCGGCGAGGTGGACCTCGTCCGCGCCGTCACCGACGACTACGCGCTGCTCAACCTCACCGACCTGCTCGGTATCCCGGCGGGCGACCGGGGGCTCCTGCACGCCTGGACCGAGCGGGTCATCGCCTACCAGGACCCCGACGAGCCACCGGTCCTCGACGCCGAGGGGCGGCCGGTCAACCCCCGCTCACCCGCGATGCTCGCCGAGATGTTCGGCTACGCCCAGGAGCTCGCCGCGTACAAGCGGAGGCACCCGGCGGACGACGTCATGAGCGCCCTCGCGGCCTGTGAACTCGCCGACGCCGAACTGGAGATGTTCTTCTTCCTCCTCACCGTCGCCGGGAACGACACCGTCCGGAGCGCGGCCCCCGGAGGCATCCTCGCCCTCGCCGAACACCCGGAGGAGCAGGCCAGGCTGTGGCGCGGGGAGGTCTCCCCCGACACCGCGGTGGACGAACTCCTGCGCGTCCACCCGCCCGTGCTCTCCTTCCGCCGCACCGCCGTCCGCGACACCGGGCTCGCCGGGCGGAGGATCCGGGCCGGCGACAAGGTCGTCGTCTTCCACGCCTCCGCCAACCACGACGAGCGGGCCTTCCCCGACCCGCACCGCCTGGACCTCGGCCGGACCCCCAACCCGCACGTCTCCTTCGGCGACGGACCGCACGTGTGCCTCGGCGCCCACTTCGCCCGGCTCCAGCTCCGGGTGTTCCACGAGGAGGTGCGCGCGGCCTGCGGCGGTCTGGCCCTCGCGGGGCCGCCCCGGCGCCTCGTGTCCAACTTCGTCAACGGGATCAAGTCGCTGCCGGTGCGGCCGCTGGGGCCGTCCGCGCCGCCTGCGTGACGTCGGCCACCAGCTCCACCACATCGGGCCCGTACGCCTGCGAGTTGACCACTCTGAGGAGCAGCACGAAGGAGCCGTCCGGCCCGTACTTCCCGGTCAACGCCTGGTGGTGGCGTGCCAGATGCCGTGCCGCTGCCTGGTTGCTGACGGCGGCCTGGCCGCAGATCAGGAACACCGGCCGGGCGCCCTCGCCCCGTGTGACGCGCGCGAGGACGACGTACTCGTCGACCCCCCACTCCGGGCGGTAGGACGTGCCGGCCACGGTGATCATCCCCCGGTCCTCGCGCGGCTCCTGCTCGACGTTCATCGTGAGCCCCGGCAGAAGGTTCGGCAGATGGGCCGCCATACGCCGGTTGGAGTAGGGGCCGCCGATGCAGAACTCGGCTATCTCCCCCAGGCCCTGACGGGCCGTGTCGTGCTGCACGACACGGGGCCGCGCCCCGCAGTCCTTGATCAGCGCCGACAGTTCCAGCAGCGCCGACACGTCGGTGGCGTGCACCCCGCGCTCGCTGCCGGCCAGCCGGTTCACCACGAGCAGGCACTCCGAACCCGGGGGGAGCCCGAAGAAGGCCTGCTTGCGGCGCAGGCGCCGCCGCCAGAAGTAGGTGCGGGTCAGCCACCCGAGCGAGCCGCTGACACCGGTGGCCAGGACCCCGAGCACCACGTTGCGCACGTCGTCGTTCATGGGCGCGCATGCTAGCGGCGATCCGGCCTCGTGTTCGAGGCGGTCCTGACGGAAGGCGGCGCGGGAAGTTACGCTGCGCGGACGGTCGTTGACTGGAGGTAGGAATGCGTCGCTCCGCCGCAGGCAGGGTCTCACTTCTCGCCGTCGCGGCGACGGTGCTCTCCATGGGCGCCGCCGCGCCACCGGGCACGGCCACGCCGCCGGTGAAGGAGCCCGTCGCCGTCGGGTACGGCGGTGCCGTCGCCAGCGTCGACGCCGACGCCTCGGCGGCCGGCATCGAGGTGCTCCGCAAGGGCGGCAACGCGGTCGACGCCGCCGTCGCGGTCGCGGCGGCCCTCGGCGTCACCGAGCCGTACTCGGCGGGCATCGGGGGCGGCGGGTACTTCGTGTACTACGACGCGAAGAGCCGTACGGTGCGGACCGTCGACGGCCGCGAGACCGCGCCCCGCTCCGCCGGCGCCGACCTGTTCCTGGAGAACGGCGCGCCCATCCCCTTCGAGGAGGGCCAGACCAGCGGCCGCGGCGTCGGCGTCCCCGGCACCCCCGCCACCTGGAAGGCCGCCCTCGACGCCTGGGGCACCAAGCGGCTCGGCACCCTGCTCGAACCCGCGGAGCGGCTCGCCCGCGAGGGCTTCACCGTCGACTCGACCTTCCGGGCCCAGACCGCGGGCAACGAGGCCCGGTTCCGGGACTTCCCGGCCACCTCGGCGCTCTTCCTGCCCGGCGGGCAGCTGCCCGCGGTCGGCTCCGTCTTCAAGAACCCCGACCTGGCCCGTACGTACGAGAAGCTCGGCCGCGAAGGCGTCGGCGCCCTCTACCGGGGGCCGCTCGCCCGGGACATCGTGGACACCGTCCGTACGCCCCCGGTCCGCGAGGGCGCCACCCGGAAGGTCCGCCCCGGCGACCTGACGGAGGCCGACCTCGCCGCGTACCGCACCGAGTCCCGCAGGCCCACGAAGGTCTCCTACCGGGGCCTCGACGTCTACGGCATGGCCCCCTCCTCCTCCGGCGGTACGAGCGTGGGAGAGGCGCTCAACATCCTGGAGGGCACCGACCTCTCGGCGGCCACTCGGGCCCAGTACCTGCACCGCTTCATCGAGGCCAGCCGCATCGCCTTCGCCGACCGGGGGCGCTGGGTCGGCGACCCGGCGTTCGAGCGGGTGCCGACGCGCGGGCTGCTCGCCCAGCGGTTCGCCGACTCCCGGGCCTGCCTGATCCGCGACGACGCCGTCCTCACCAGCCCGCTCGCCCCGGGCGACCCGAGCAGCCCGGTGCCGTGCGCGAGCGGCGGCACCGCCGCCCCGACCCCGTACGAGGGCGAGAACACCACCCATCTGACGGTGGCCGACAAGTGGGGCAACATCGTCGCCTACACCCTCACGATCGAGTCCACCGGCGGCAGCGGCATCACCGTGCCCGGCCGGGGCTTCCTGCTCAACAACGAGCTGACCGACTTCTCCTTCGCCCCGGCGAACCCGGCCGTCCACGACCCGAACCTGCCCGGCCCCGGCAAGCGGCCGCGCTCCTCGATCTCACCGACGATCGTGCTCGACCGGCACGACCGTCCCGTCCTGGCGCTCGGCTCCCCGGGCGGCGCGACCATCATCACCACGGTCCTCCAGACCCTGACGGGCGTCCTGGACCGGGGCCTGCCCCTCGTCGACGCGATCGCCGCGCCGCGCGCCAGCCAGCGCAACCAGACCACCACCGAGCTCGAACCCGCCCTGTGGAACAGTCCGCTGAGGACGGAGCTGGAGGGGATCGGGCACGGCTTCCGGCAGAATCCGGAGATCGGCGCGGCGACCGGCGTCCAGCGCCTCCCCGACGGCCGCTGGGTGGCCGCCGCGGAGACGGTCCGCAGGGGCGGCGGCTCGGCGATGGTCGTCCGGCCGGACGCCCGCTAGAGCGCCGTCAGGACGCGCGGGCCCTCGTCCGTGATCGCCACCGTGTGCTCGGCGTGGGAGGCGCGCGAGCCGTCGGACGTACGGATCGTCCAGCCGTCCCGCGCCGTGTAGTGCTCGTCCGTGCCGCCGCCGATGAGCATCGGCTCGATCGCGAGCACCATGCCGTGGCGCAGCCTCATGCCCCGGCCCGGGCGTCCCTCGTTGGGGACGCCCGGGTCCTCGTGCATGGCGCGGCCGATCCCGTGGCCGCCGAAGCCGTCCGGGATGCCGTACCCCGCGGCCCGGCAGACCCGGCCGATCGCGTGGGCGATGTCGCCGATGCGGTTGCCGACGACGGCCGCCGCGATGCCGGCGGCCAGGGCCTCCTCCGCCGCGGCGATCAGCCGGGTGTCCTCCGGCCGCGCCGGGCCGACCGTGAAACTGACCGCCGAGTCGCCGGCCCAGCCGCGCAGGGTCGCCCCGCAGTCCACGGAGACCAGGTCGCCCGGGGCCAGGCGGGTCCCGTCCGGGATGCCGTGCACGATCGCGTCGTTCACGGAGACGCACACCACCGCGGGGAACGGCACCGGAGCCCACTCCGGGTGGTAGTCGAGGAAGGGCGAGCCGGCGCCCGCCTCGTCGAGCACCTCGCGCGCGGCCCGGTCCAGTTCGGTGAGCGGCACGCCGGGCGCGGCCTTCTCCCGTACGGCGGCCAGGGCACGGGCCACCACCCGGCCGGACTCGCGCATGGCCGCCAGGGATTCGTTCGTCTTGATCTCCACCATAGCCAATTACTATACCGGTATTAGAATGGCGGCATGGTGCGCACACCCCTGACCCCCGAAGAGCGCGAGCGCGGCGAGCGCCTGGGCCTCCTCCTGCGCGCGGCGCGCGGCGAGCGGTCCATGGTCGAGATCGCCGCGGCCGCCGGCCTCTCCGCCGAGACCCTCCGCAAGATCGAGACGGGCCGGGCCCCGACGCCGGCCTTCTTCACCGTCGCGGCCCTGTCGGGCGTCCTCGGCCTGTCCATGGACGAGCTCGTGGCGCTCTGCACCCCGGCGCCCGTCTGAGCGACCTCAGACGGAGACCGCCAGCTGGACGCGGCTGTGGCGCGGGCGCTCGATCTCGTCCAGGAGGGCGAGTGCCAGATCGGCGTGGGCGATCCGGCCCGGGCCGTCGATCACCGTGCCCACCGCCGTCCGGTAGCCGCCGGTGCGCGCCGCCTCCGCGTTCAGGTCCATGCCCGGAACCACCATCAGCCAGTCGAGCCCGGCCCCGGCCTCCGCCGTGAGCAGCTCGAACTCGGCCACGTGCCCCTGGGAGAACGTCCGCCACGCCTCCGGGAAGTCGGGCGCGTCCATCAGGCGCACCCCCGGGGCGGTCTCCAGGGTCGTGGCGATCCCCAGCGTGAGCAGCCGCCCGACGCCCGCCTCGGTGAGACCGGAGACCATCGCCCGCGCCGCGGCCGTGAAGAAGTCGACCGAGGGGACGTCGAGACGGACCGCCGCGTTCACGGCGGCGTCGTGGCCCGCGGCGAGCGCCGCCACCGAGGCCGCGTCCGTCGCGTCCCCCCGTACGAGCGCGACCCCCGCCCCCTCCAGGTCGCGGTACGCCGCCGGGTCGCGGACCACGGCGGTCACCCGGTGTCCCCGGGCCACCGCCTCCGCCACGGCCGCCCGGCCGACCCGCCCGCCGGCCCCGAAGATCACGATGTTCCCGCCGGTGCTGTCACTGCTGTCGTTGTCCATGGCCGGACCGTAGGACGGGCACCCCTGGTTACTTCAACGGTACTGGGCTAGCGTCGGCCGCATGATGGAGCAGTCGTCCCTGGAGCCGTCGTCCCGGGAGCCGTTGAGTCCCGCTCTCTTCCACGACCCCGACTGCGGCGGCAGCCCCGCCCAGCCCATCCGCGTCGGCGGCAAGTGGACCGCGATGGTGCTGCGCTGCCTGGAGGACGGCGCGTCCCGCCGCTTCTCCGAACTCCGCGTCCCCCTGCACTGGATCACCCCCAAGGTCCTCACCGAGACCCTCCGCTCCATGGAGCGGGACGGCTTCCTCACCCGCACCGTCCACGACGAGAACCCGCCCCGCGTCGAGTACGCCCTCACGGCCCTCGGCCGGTCCCTCCTCGCTCCGCTCGACACGGCCTGCGCCTGGGCGCGCACCCACGCACCGGAGATCACCGAGGCGCGTACCGCGTACGGGCGTGCGACCCCGGCATAGGCTGCGGGCATGATGCCCGAAGAGGTGCGGCGCAGCCGCTACATCAGCCTGACCACCTTCCGGAAGAACGGCACGGGGGTCCCGACGCCCGTCTGGCACGCGGTGGAGGACGGCGAGCTGTACGTGCTGAGCCGCGACGACGCCTGGAAGGTCAAGCGCCTGCGCAACGACCCCCGGGTCGAGGTCGCCGTCTGCGACCTGCGCGGCAACGTCGCCGAGGGTGCCGAGCGGTACGCCGGTACGGGCCGGCTGGTGGAGGGCGAGGAGCTGCGCCGGATCCGGCGGCTGCTCTACCGCAAGTACACCTGGCAGTACTGGCTGACCGACGTGCCCGCGATGATCTTCCGGCGCGGCAAGCGCCCGCACACGGGGATCGTCGTGACACTCTGACGGGCCCGGCGCCTCCCCCGAGCACACGCACCCAGCCGAAAACGGTCCGTAGTCGTCCCGTAACACGACTGCGGTCCAATACCCGCGGACCGGAAGGTTCCAGTCGACGGCGGGCAGGTGCGAGACGCATGACGGTGTATCAACTCCCGGTGGAAATCGCCGCGTTCCGGCACTGGCTGACGGAGCTCGTCAGCCGGATCAGGCCGGACGGCGGCTGGTACGGAGTCTTCGCCGCGCGCGATCCGGAGGGGCTGCGCGCCTGCTTCGACGGGGCCGAGATCCTGCCGTGGGACGTCGTCGAGTCCCTCCTCCAGGACGCCGCGGAGACCACCGTCGGGCCGTTCGCCACCCGGGGCCGGAGGCTGTACGCGTCGGCCGCCGGCGCCCACGACCGCCGGCCCGGCGGGGCCGAGGCCCTCGCCGAACGCCGCGACCTGATGGAGCGCGAACGCCGCCACGCCGAGTCCCGCACCCGTGACCTCGCCGCACGGCTGCGGACCGCCCCGGACCCGGCCGAGGCCGCGCGCCTGGAGCACGACCTCGCCTGGACCCGCGACGACCACGCCAGGGCCACCGCCCGCGTGCGGGAACTGACCGGCAGGCTGGCCCGCCTGGGCGCGGAAGCCGCCCGGGACGCGGCGGACTCCGGTGCCGCGTCCCCCGGGGGCCCCGCGCGCGGAGGCGCGAGCGCCGTGCGCCAGGGCGAGGGCGCCGTCCGCCCCGGCGGGGCCGCCGCGCCCGCCGCCGGGCCGTCCAAGGCCGCACGGCGCCCCCGGGGCGCCCGGTACGCCTGGCTCGAAGAGGAGGGCGCCGAGGCGGTGGCGGAGGCGCCCGTCCCGCTGCCCGCGCTCCCGGCCGGGGGAGCGGCGCCCCGCGGGGCGCGCTTCGGCGGCGCCGATGCCGTCGCGGCCGTCGCGGGCCCCGCCGAGGACCCCGCGGAGGCCGTGCGCGCCGCGGCCAACGCCGTGTACGCCCTGCGGCGCCTGCGCGTCCAGGGCCGCAGCGGCGAGGCCCACGCCCTGCTCTGCGAGGCGCTCGCGGGCCCGCCCGCCCGGCTGCCGGCCCTCGCGGCGGAGCTGCACCGGGCCGGGCTCGGCGCCGACTGGTCCACCCTGCTCTGGGAGGCGGCCTCGCTGCCGCCCGGCCGGCTCGCCGCCGTCGCCGGTGTGCTCGCCGACGCGGGCCGGGCGGCCGACTGCGAGCAGCTGCTCCGGCAGGGCGTGGCGCGCCCGGTCGAGGAGCTCGCCGGGGCGTGCGCCGCACTGCGGGCCGAGGGCCACCACCGCGAGGCGCACGCCCTGCTCACCGCGTTCGTCCGGGTCCGGCCCCCCGGGGACGCCGCCCGGCTCGCGGGCGCGGATCCGCACGGGCTCGTCCCCCGGCTGCTCGCCGCGGCCCGCGCGGTCTCCGCGTCCCGGGAGCGGGACCTGCTCCACGCCCTGCGGGTGGCGGGCCTGGCCGGGGTCTGAGGGCGGACGCGAACGGGGCTGCCGGGGCCCCGTTTCCGTACGGGCGGGTACGGGTCCGTACGTGTCGGTACGTGTCCGACGTGGACCACTCGGGTATGAAACATGATCGACCCGGCCGCTTCACGGCGGCGGTCTTGCTCCGGGGTGTGACGGGGCTTACGTTCTCCTCCTACGCACCGCGTCTACGGGCGTAGAGGCTCTCTGACGCCGTGCCGAAGGAGCAGCTCATGACCGACGTCGTACGCGCCGCGCTCGTCCAGGCGACCTGGACCGGCGACACCGAATCCATGATCGCCAAACACGAGGAGCACGCCCGGGAGGCCGCCCGGCAGGGCGCCAAGGTGATCGGCTTCCAGGAGGTGTTCAACGCCCCCTACTTCTGCCAGGTCCAGGAGCCCGAGCACTACCGCTGGGCGGAGCCCGTCCCCGACGGGCCGACGGTCCGCCGCATGCAGGACCTCGCCCGCGAGACCGGCATGGTGATCGTGGTCCCCGTCTTCGAGATCGAGGACTCCGGCTTCTACTACAACACCGCGGCGGTCGTCGACGCCGACGGCTCCTACCTCGGCAAGTACCGCAAGCACCACATCCCGCAGGTCAGGGGCTTCTGGGAGAAGTACTACTTCCGCCCGGGGAACGCGGGCTGGCCGGTCTTCGACACCGCCGTCGGCAAGGTCGGCGTCTACATCTGCTACGACCGCCACTTCCCCGAGGGCTGGCGCCAACTCGGCCTCAACGGAGCCCAGCTGGTCTACAACCCCTCCGCCACCTCGCGGGGGCTCTCCTCCTACCTGTGGCAGCTGGAGCAGCCCGCCGCCGCCGTCGCCAACGAGTACTTCGTCGCCGCCATCAACCGCGTCGGCCAGGAGGAGTACGGCGACAACGACTTCTACGGCACCAGCTACTTCGTCGACCCGCGCGGGCAGTTCGTGGGCGAGACCGCCTCCGACAAGGCCGAGGAACTCGTCGTCCGCGACCTCGACTTCGGCCTCATCGAGGAGGTCCGCCGGCAGTGGGCCTTCTACCGGGACCGCCGCCCCGACGCGTACGAGGGGCTGGTGCGCCCGTGACCAGCCTGTACCACCGGCACCGGGCCGTCATCCCCGACTGGGTCGCCCTCTACTACCGCGACCCCCTGGAGATCACCCACGGCGACGGCCGCCACGTCTGGGACGCCGAGGGGCGCAGGTACCTGGACTTCTTCGGCGGCATCCTCACCACCATGACCGCCCACGCCCTGCCCGAGGTCACCAAGGCCGTCGCCGACCAGGCCGGGCGGATCATCCACTCCTCCACGCTCTACCTCAACCGCCCGATGGTGGAGCTCGCCGAGCGCGTCGCCGGGCTCTCCGGCATCCCCGACGCCCGGGTCTTCTTCACGACCTCCGGTACCGAGGCCAACGACACGGCCCTCCTCCTCGCCACCGCGTACCGCCGGTCCAACCAGATCCTGGCGATGCGCAACAGCTACCACGGCCGCTCGTTCTCCACCGTCGGCATCACCGGCAACCGCACCTGGTCGCCGACCGGCCTCTCCCCGCTCCAGACCCTGTACGTGCACGGCGGCGTCCGCACCCGCGGTCCGTACGCCCAGTACACCGACGAGCGGTTCATCGAGGCCTGCGTCGCCGACCTCGAGGACCTCCTCGGCCACACCCGGGACGTCGCCGCCCTCATCGCCGAGCCGATCCAGGGCGTCGGCGGCTTCACGTCCCCGCCCGACGGGCTGTACGCCGCCTTCCGCCGCGTCCTCGACCGGCACGGCATCCTCTGGATCTCCGACGAGGTGCAGACCGGCTGGGGACGCACGGGCGACCACTTCTGGGGCTGGCAGGCGCACGGCCAGGCCGGACCGCCCGACATCCTCACCTTCGCCAAGGGCATCGGCAACGGCATGTCCGTCGGCGGCGTCGTGGCCCGCGCCGAGGTCATGAACTGCATCGACGCCAGCTCCATCTCGACCTTCGGCGGCTCTCCGGTCACCATGGCCGCCGGGCTCGCCAACCTCGCGTACCTCCTGGAGCACGACCTCCAGGGCAACGCCCGCCGCGTCGGCGGCCTCCTCATCGAACGGATCCGCGCCGCGACCGCCGGTGTCGCCGCGGTGCGGGAGGTCCGCGGGCGCGGCCTGATGATCGGCATCGAGCTCACCGAACCGGGCACCGACCGGGCGAACCCGGCCGCGGCCGGCGCCGTCCTGGAGGCCGCCCGCGAGAACGGCCTGCTCATCGGCAAGGGAGGCGGCCACAACACCAGCACCCTGCGCATCGCCCCGCCGCTCTCGCTCACCGTCGCCGAGGCCGAGGAGGGCGCCGCCGCCCTCGAACAGGCCCTCCGAACCATCTAGCCGGCAGGGGAGAAGCACCGTGAGTACCCGTACCCTCATCCGCGGCGGTCTCGTCGTCACCGCCTCCGACGAGACGCACGCGGACGTGCTGATCGAACACGGCCGGGTGGTCGCCCTCGCGGCGCCGGGAAGCCAGCAGTGGACCGCCGACCAGGTGATCGACGCCTCGCAGAAGTACGTGATCCCGGGCGGCGTCGACGCGCACACGCACATGGAACTGCCGTTCGGCGGGACGTTCGCCTCGGACACCTTCGAGACCGGGACCCGGGCGGCGGCGTGGGGCGGGACGACGACGATCGTCGACTTCGCGGTGCAGTCGCGGGGCGATTCGCTCCGGGCGGGCCTGGACGCCTGGCACGAGAAGGCGGACGGGAAGTGCGCGATCGACT
Organism: Streptomyces sp. NPDC059695; assembly: GCF_042733785.1. Classification (NCBI taxonomy): domain Bacteria; kingdom Bacillati; phylum Actinomycetota; class Actinomycetes; order Kitasatosporales; family Streptomycetaceae; genus Streptomyces; species Streptomyces sp. NPDC059695. The sequence goes on from NZ_JBHWFF010000019.1 coordinate 139,798, forward strand.
ACGCCTTCCACATGATCATGTCGGACGTGAACGAGTCGACGCTCAAGGAGATGCCGAAGCTCGTCCAGCACGGCGTCTCCTCGTTCAAGCTGTTCATGGCGTACCCGGGGGTCTTCTACTCGGACGACGGGCAGATCCTGCGGGCGATGCAGCAGGCCGGCGACACCGGCGGCCTGATCATGATGCATGCGGAGAACGGCATCGCGATCGACGTCCTGGTGGAGCAGGCCCTGGCCCGCGGCGAGACGGACCCCCGCTACCACGGGGAGGTCCGCAAGGCCCTCCTGGAGGCGGAGGCCACCCACCGGGCGATCCAGCTCGCGCGGGTCGCGGGCTCCCCGCTGTACGTCGTGCACGTGTCGGCGCAGGAGGCCGTCGCGGAGCTGGCGGCCGCCCGCGACCTGGGGCTTCCGGTCTTCGGCGAGACCTGTCCGCAGTACCTGTTCCTGTCCACGGACAACCTCGCGGAGCCCGACTTCGAGGGCGCCAAGTACGTCTGCTCGACCCCGCTCCGGCCGAAGGAGCACCAGGCGGCGCTGTGGCGGGGGCTGCGGACGAACGACCTCCAGGTGGTCTCCACCGACCACTGCCCCTTCTGCTTCGTCGGCCAGAAGGAGCTGGGCCGGGGCGACTTCTCGAAGATCCCCAACGGCCTGCCGGGCGTCGAGAACCGCATGGACCTGCTCCACCAGGCCGTCGTGGACGGGCACATCTCGCGCCGCCGCTGGATCGAGATCGCCTGCGCGAGCCCGGCACGGATGTTCGGCCTGTATCCGCAGAAGGGGACGATCGCGCCGGGCACGGACGCGGACATCGTCATCTACGACCCGCACGCGACGCAGACGCTCTCGGCCGAGACGCACCACATGAACGTCGACTACTCGGCGTACGAGGGGAAGACGGTCACCGGCCAGGTCGAGACCGTCCTCTCGCGCGGCGAGGTGATCGTGGACCGGCGGAAGTACGTGGGCCACGCGGGCCACGGGGTGTTCGTGCCGCGCGGTCTCTGTCAGTACCTGAACTAGGAGAACGACGTTGGACTTCGGACTCGTCCTGCAGACCGACCCGCCCGCCTCGCAGGTCGTGGGCCTGATGCGCCGGGCGGAGCGCAACGGCTTCCGCTACGGCTGGACCTTCGACTCCGCCGTGCTGTGGCAGGAGCCCTTCGTCATCTACAGCCAGATCCTCGCCCACACCACCAAGCTGCACGTCGGCCCCATGGTCACCAACCCCGGGACGCGTACCTGGGAGGTCACCGCCTCCACCTTCGCCACCCTCAACGACATGTACGGCAACCGGACCGTCTGCGGCATCGGCCGCGGCGACTCCGCCATGCGCGTCGCGGGCCGCCGGCCGAACACGCTGGCCCGGCTGGGGGAGGCGATCGACGTGATCCGCGACCTCGCGGAGGGCCGGGAGGCGCAGGTCGACGGCAACGCGATCCGCATCCCCTGGATCACGGACGGCAAGCTGCCCGTGTGGATGGCCGCGTACGGCCCCAAGGCCCTCGCGCTCGCCGGGCAGAAGGCCGACGGCTTCATCCTCCAGCTCGCCGACCCGTTCCTGACCGAGTGGATGGTCAAGGCGGTCCGGCAGGCCGCCGCCGACGCCGGCCGCGACCCCGACGCGCTCACCATCTGCGTCGCCGCCCCCGCCTACGTGGGGGACGACCTGGCGCACGCCCGGGACCAGTGCCGCTGGTTCGGCGGCATGGTCGGCAACCACGTCGCCGACCTGGTGGAGAAGTACGGCGAGCACTCGTCGATGGTCCCGGACGAGCTCACCGCGTACATCAAGGACCGGCACGGCTACGACTACAGCCACCACGGCCGGGCCGGGAACCCGGACACCGAGTTCGTCCCCGACGAGATCGTCGACCGCTTCTGCCTCCTCGGCCCCCCGGAGGCCCACATCGAGAAGCTCCGCCACCTGAAGTCCCTGGGCGTCGACCAGTTCGCCGTCTACAACATGCACGACAACCGCGAGGGCACCATCGACGCCTACGGCGCCGAGATCATCCCGGCGCTCACCGCGTAGCGCGGGACCGCTCGAACCCTCCCGCCACCAGGCCGGTCGCCGTCATCCGGAACTCCCGGGCGACGGCGACCGGCCTTTCGTGATGCCACGTCGGACGAAGAATCGCGTCAGGGGTCTTCCAGAACAATGCGACATGTGAAATTTTACACGTCACGTGTCAGTCATCCGTGTGTCCCCACACACGGCCCCAACGGCCCCGGAGGCCCCCACAGATGCGCCCCGCCCCGATATCGAAGACCCACGCGCGAAGACTTCCCGTCCTCGGCGCGGCCGTCCTCCTCACGCTCGGACTGTTCGCGCCGCAGAGCCAGGCCGCCACCGTCGCCGCCACGAGCGGCGCCACGGCTCCGGCCCCCGCGCCGCGGGCGATCCCCGTCCCCAAGTCGCCCCACGCGATCAGCGACACCCCGCGGTTCCGGCTCTCCTCGCAGGACAGCGCCGAGGAGACCGCCCCCCGGCCCGCGCCCGCGGCCGCCGCGAAGACGAGCAGGCTCGCGTCACCGGCCGCCGCCGACGCCTGCGGCGACCTCTCCGGCGTCATCGACTCCACGGGGACCGCCCTGGTCCAGCAGCTCAAGGCGCTTCCCCAGATCACCTGTACGTACCCGCTGTTCAACCTCACCGGAGAGAACGCGCGGAAGGCCTTCCGCGAGCCCCAGATGGTGACCGTCGCCAACGCGCTGCGCGACGCCTCCGCCTCGTACACGGGCGACAACAGCACCTCCGTCGGGCAGCTCGTCATGTTCCTGCGCGCCGGCTACTACGTGCAGGACAACCACGCTGACGTCGTCGGCGACTACGGCACCGCGCTGGCGGGCGCGGCCCGCGGCGCCCTCGACGCCTTCTACGCCTCCCCGCGCAGCAGGGACGTCACCGACGCCAACGGCGAGATCCTCAACGAGGTCGTCACCCTGATCGACAGCACCCACGAGGCCGGCCGCTACGCCGGCGTCGTCAAGTGGCTGCTCGGCGGCTACGACGCCACCTGGCCCGGCCAGATGAACCTCGCCGTGCAGCACGTCGAATGGGTCGTCGAGAACGGCTTCAAGGCCAAGAACGACGACCGCGGCTGGCGCGCCGCCCTCAAGGCGGACCCCGCCCTCCTCGACACCTGGGCCGGCTTCATCACCCGCAACGGCTCCCAGCTGAACCGCCTCGACGTCGTCAGCAACGTCGGCCGCTACCTCGGCTACGCCCTCGACGTCCCCGAGCTCAAGGACCGCGTCCGGCCGCTCCTGAAGGACCTGATCAACCGCTACCCGAACGTCGGCCCCACCGCGCCGCTCACCATGAACCTGGGCTGGTACACGCGCCAGTACGACCGCGGCAACTGCGCGGCCTACGCCATCTGCGACCTGGGCGCACGCGTCCTGCCCGCGGTCCTGCCGATCCAGCACACCTGCACCCCGGGCCTGAAGATCCGCGCCCAGGACATGTCGCCCGGCCAGCTGGCGAGCACCTGCACGAGCCTGGCGGGCCAGGACGCCTACTTCCACCGGATCATCGGCGACAAGGGCCCGATCCCCGGTGACGTGAACACCGACCTGGAGGTCGTCGCCTTCGACGACTACACCCAGTACGCGCTGTACGCCTGGGCCATCTACGACATCGACGTCGACAACGGCGGCATGTACGAGGAGGGCAACCCCGCCGCCCCGGGCAACCAGGCCCGCTTCATCGCCCACGAGGCCAGCTGGCTGCGCCCCGACTTCCAGATCTGGAACCTCAACCACGAGTACACCCACTACCTCGACGGCCGCGCGAACATGTACGGCGACTTCGAGGCGGGCATGACCACGCCGACCATCTGGTGGGTCGAGGGCATCGCCGAGAACATCTCGTACGGCTACCGGGGCGAGCGGAACGCCGACGCGATCGCCGAGGCCGCCCGGAAGACCTACCGGCTGAGCGACCTGTTCGACACCGTCTACGGCCAGGAGGAGGACCCCGAGGTCAACTCGAACCGGGTCTACCGCTGGGGCTGGCTCGCGGTCCGCTACATGCTCCAGAAGCACCCCGCCGACGTCCAGACCGTGCTCGGCAAGTACCGCACCGGTGACTGGACCGGGGCCCGCACCTTCCTGAAGCAGACCGTCGGCACGCGCTACGACGCCGACTTCACGGCCTGGCTGACGACCGACTGCGCGACGAACGACTGCGGTTCGCTGCCAGACGCCCCGACCGCCGCCACCACCCCGCTCTGCACCCTCACCGACCCCCGGCAGTTCGACCAGAACTGCCGCCGGGACAACCTCGCCGCCGCCACCGGCGACTACAGCTACCACTTCGTGTACCTGCCGGCCGGCGTCACGCGCCTGACGATCACCAGCAGCGGCGGCACCGGCAACGCCGACCTGTACTACGGAGGCGGCAGCTGGGCCACCACCAGCAGCAACCTGGCGAAGTCCGTCCACGCCGGGAACGGAGAGACCCTGACGATCGACAACCCGCCCTCCGGCTGGGTCTACTTCAGCCTCGCCGCCGCGCAGGGCTTCAGCGGGGTGAGCCTCTCCACCCGGACCGGCTGATCCGCTCCGCCGCCCGCGGAACGGCAGGAGCCCCGCCACACCGTGGCGGGGCTCCGTCGATTCGCCGGGGAATCAGGAGAGGAACTCGAAGAACGGTCCGTCGGGCGCGCGGTCACGCACGCACAACGTCACGTCCCTGCCCTTGAGATACGCCAGCAGCCATTCGCCGAACGTCATCTCGTAGAGCGTCCACGACGGACTGTCCATCTCCTGGACCAGGACGCGCCAGGGCGACGAGGAGTCGTCGGGGACGCGGAGGAAGACGTATTCCCCCGTCACCGCCGACGCCACCGGCATCAGCTCACCGGGTTTCGCCCCCACCGGAGTCGGCAGGAACTCCGCCATGTCCTCCTCGGACCAGAACTCGAGGTCTCCCCGGACGGTCTTGCCCAGGCTGTGCAGGAGATGCCCGGCGGGGTGCTCCAGATACAACTGCCCGTTGACCGTCACCGAACCGTAGGCGTCGACGATCTCGCGGAAGTCCGCGGGAAGCGCGACACCGAACTCCCGCTCGAACTCGATCCACGGCGCCGGGTCCGTCCAGTTGAACCGGGGTTCGCCCAGCAGGGCCCGGATCTCCGAAAGCGTTGTCACCTCTCGACCCCCTCTAGCACGTCGAACCGATGCCGCTCTGGGAGTTGATCGCCGTGCACGAGAACGTGTCCACGATGTCTCCCTGGGGTCCGTACGCGGTCATTCCCACCTGGACGAGCGTGGGAACGGCGGAATGCGGGTCCCCGTAGATGGGCACGACCGACATGATCAGTTTGTTGTCACCGGTCAGGTGCTTCCACCCGAAGGATTCGACCTTGCTGGCCATCCTCGCGTTCGCCCTGCCGTGCAGGGCGACCAGGTTCCGGACGTCCTGGCCGGTGCCACCGCCCCAGTAACCTATCAGGTGGCCCGCCTGCGGCTTTCCGCCTCCGGCCGCGATCTCGCCCATGCCGTCGGGCTGGACGGAGGGCTCGCATTCGGGGCACTTCGGCAGACCGCCCGCACCGGTGCGCGACCTGCGGTCGCTCTGGTCGAGATAGGCCCAGGCTCCGGTCGCCCGGCAGCCCTTGTTGCCCTGGTGGTCCGTGTACTCCTCCAGGCCGCCGTAGACCCGTCCGCCGTCGATCAGCGGCATCGGGTCGCACGTCGGGTTGTTGGTGTCCGTGGTCCGCGGTGCCGGCCGGGGCTGGGGACCCGGTGACGGCGACGGGGTGGGACCCGGGCGCGGTTCGTTGTCGGCGGAGTCACCGGAATCGGTGTCGTCCGCGGACGGCATCAGCATGCTGCCCAGGGCCGTCCCCGCGTCCGCCAGGTTCTGCTGGCCCTGCGGTGTCGCCGCGTACAGGGCGGTGACGAGTGCGGCGCCCGCCCAGTAGATGGCCGGGATCGCGAAGAGGAAGTGGCCGTCCAGCTCGACGAGGCTGGTGGGATTGCCGCCGCCGAAGGCGTACCGGTTGCTGGTGTAGGGATCCACGCCGAGCTTCATGTCGGCGAGGGCGCCGTTGTACATGTCCCGGGTGGTGAACCGGTTGAGGCCCGGGCTGTAGTCGCGGAACCCCATGTCGTACGTGCCGGACTGGGCGTCCCAGCGCTTGGCGTTGTACCGGTAGGGGTTGTACTCCTCCTTGTCCGGCTGACCGGCCTCGGGCTTGTCGATGCCGGTGAACTCGGCGGCGTCGTTGTTGCCGTAGGCGGTGTAGCCGTAGGTGGCCTTGGTGTCGCCGTTCCTGTCGGTGACGGTCTCGACGTCGGTGTGGCTGTTGTAGCCGTAGTAGCCGTCCTCCGTCGTGCCGTCCGTGTTGTGCTTGGTCTGCGAGAGACGCTCGCCCCACGGGCTGTACTGGAACGACTTGGTCAGCGCGCCGGCGACCTTCTCGTCGAGGACCTCACCGGACAGGCCGAGGTACTCGAAGTCGGTGGTCTTGCCGTCCGCCGTCTTCGACGCGGTGCGGTCCAGCGGGTCGAAGGTGTACGTCGTCGACTTCATCGCGCCGCCGGCGTCCGGCTTCTGGGACTCCACGACGTGGTCGAAGCCGTCGTACACGCTCCGCTCGATGACCTTGCCGCCCGAGCTGACCGACTGCTGACGCCCGAAGGGGTCGTACGTGTAGCTCGCGCCCACGCCCGCCGTCGACGTGCTCAGCAGCCTGTTCCGGTCGTACTGGAACGTGGTGGTCGCGCCCTTGACGGTCTGGCTGACGACGTTGGCGTTGTCGTCGTGGACGTACGTCTCCGTCGTGGCGCCGTTGCCCGTCTTGACCGACGTGGCGAGCCGGTCGGCCGGGTCGTAGGTGAGGTCGGTCGTGGAGTCGAGGTACGCCGAGCGGTTGTCGGCGTTCATCTTCCGCGCGACGTCCTGCGACTTGTTGCCGTTGGCGTCGTAGGCGTAGGTGTGGGAGGCGACCAGCGTGGTGCCGTCCGCCTTCTTCTCCGTCGTCGACTTCAGCGCCGTGTCGAGGTAGTAGGTGTAGTCGACGGTGTTGCCGTTGTCCTTGGTCTCCTTCAGCTTCTGGCCGCGGTCGGTGTACGTGTACGAGGTGACCTTGGGGTCGGCGTCCGTGGCGGACGTGCCGACCGACACCGACTTGACCTTCTCGCGCAGGTCGTAGGTGTACTTGGAGAACTGGCTGGGGTGGGTGATCGAATCCGACTGCCCGTTGGCGTCGTACGTGTACGACGTCGCCTTCTTCTCCACGCCGGCCAGCGACTCCGTCACCTTCTGGACCTGGTTGAGGCCCGTGTAGGTGATGGCGTAGGCGTCGACCTTCGAACCCGGAGAGGTGTCGCCGATCGTCGTCAGGTTGCCGTTGACGTCGTACGCGTAGGTGAAGGTCCGCTTCTCGTTGTCGGTCTCCGACGCGTTGTCGCGGACGAGCTTGACCCCGTCGGCGACCACGGCGCCGCCGCTGTTCTGGTCCAGCCTCAGCTTGGTGGCGTCGGCCTGCTTGAGGGCGTAGGTGCCGAGGGCGACCCAGGTGCCGGTGCCGGCGTTCTGGTCCTTGGTGACCGCCGGTTCCGTGGTGGTGCCGTGGGTGAGGGTGTACTTCGCGGTGGTGGCGGCCCCGGTCACCTTCGGGTACTTCACGTACGCGGTGTACGTGCCGTCCTTCGGGACGTCGAGCGACCAGGTGAAGGCGTCCGTGCCCGCGCCGGCCGCGTGGGTGCGGTGGTCGTAGCCCTGCTGCCCGGTGAGGTTCCCGGTGGCCCAGGTGCCCGTGGAGGACACGGACTGGGTGTCGGAGTTGTCGAGCAGGACGACCGACCTGCCGACCGGAACACCGTCGTCGGAACGGGACTTGACCTTGCCGTCCGGGTAGAACGACCACGTCATCGTGCGGTTGGACGACCCGCCCGCCGACGTCAGCGTCCTGGCCGTCTGCTGGCCGAGGGCGTTGTAGTCGTAGGTGGTGGAGATGGACCACGGGTCCGTGGAGCTCTTCGTCCAGCCGTTGTCGAAGTAGTCGGTCGTCGCGACGTTGCGGACCGTCTGCCCCTCCGAGGGCGGCATCGAGGTCTTCGACACCCGGCCGACGGCGTCGTACTCGGTCTCCGTGTAGACGTCCGCCTTGTTGTAGCGCGGGTCCGCCGGGTCATACGGCTGGTACTGGCGCTTCGGCCGGTTCAGCGCGTCGAACTCGGTACGGGAGGTGAACGCCGTGGTCGTGCCCGCCTCGACGGCACGCGGGCTGATCACCTTGGTGGCGTTGCCGACCTGGTCGTACTCGTACCGGGTCGTCCGGTAGACGATCGGCGAGGTGCCGCTGCGCGGGACCCTGACCTCGGTCTGCTTGCCGCGCTCGTCGTAGGCGACCAGCGTGGTGTTGTTCTCGGCGTCCGTCGTCGAGACGACCAGGCCGTCCTTGTCGTACGCCTTCCGCGTGGTCTTCCCGGCGGCGTCCGTGGCCGAGGTGGCCCGGTGGTTCAGGTCGTAGGCCGACAGGCTGGTGTAGTCGGCCGGGTCGGCCGTGGCGTTCTTCTTCGGGTCGACGACCTTGACGGTGTTCCCGACGTTGTCGTACTCGTAGCTGACCTTGTCGCCGTTCGCGTTGGCGATGGAGGTCAGCTGGTAGATCTCGTTGTAGTAGTTGGTCGTGACGAAGTCCGTCGCGTCCGCCGCGGTCAGCGTTCCCTTCGGCTCGGTCGTCGTCCTGAGGTTGCCGACCCTGTCGTAGGTGTACGTCGTCCGCCGCTCGTCCGACGTCGGCGTGTACTTCGGCTCGGTCGCCGAGGTGATCTGGTCGGCCGCGTCGTACACCGCGGTGGACACCGCGCCGTTGGGCGCCGTCGACGTGGTGACGTTGTCGTTGGCGTCGTACACGGGGGCCGGAGCGGTGATCAGGTCGCCGGCGGCCTGGTCCTTGGGCTCGGTCTTGACCAGCGGGCGGCCGTAGACGTCGTACGTCTGCGTGATCTTCTTGCCCAGCGCGTCGGTGACCTGCGTGACCTTGCCGCGCTCGTCGTAGACGAACGTCGACGCGTTGTTCAGCGCGTCGGTCATCGTCGTGGGGAAGCCCGTGGGCCCGAAGCCGCTGTTCGTGTCCGCGTTGCCGTTGGCGTCGACCGCCCGGACCAGCTGTCCGTAGGCGTCGTACTCGTACGAGGTGGTGTAGTCACCCGCCGTCGCGGTGGCGACGCCCTTGGGGTCGGTGACCGTCTTCAGGTTGCCGAAGGCGTCGTAGCCGAACTGCCACTTCCGGCCCTCCGGAGAGGTCTTCGTGAAGAGGTCGGCCGCGTACCCGTCGGCGCGCGTCTGGTACGCGTACCGCGCGGAGTTGGCCGGGTAGACGCCCGGGGCGCACTCGCTCTGCGTCGGCACGCCCGCCTTGTTGTTCTCCGCGTCGCGCTTCCAGAGCGGGTAGCCCGTCCTCTGGTCGTAGCAGTACGCGGTCCTGGCGCCGTTGGTCTCCTCCGTGTACGTGACGTTGTTGTCGGCGTCCCACCCGAGCTTCATCGACTGCGACTTGGCGTTCGTCGACAGCACGGCGCGGCCGAAGTCGTCGGTCACGTAGTCGGAGGCGCGCGACTCGGCGTCGGTGACCCTGGTGGCCGTGAACTTGGGGTTGGACCCGTCCACCGCGTAGGTGAAGCCCGTGGCGCCCTGGAGACGGTCGGTGAACGTCTTGGTCCACCAGTGGTACTTCGGGTCGTCCCCGGTCTGCGGGTAGTTGTACGCCAGGGAGGTGGCGTTGCCGCGCGGGTCGGTGGCCTTGACCAGCTTGACGTTCTTGTTGCCCTGGGTGGCGTCGTACTCGAAGCCGAACACCTTCGGCTGGGTCGAACCCGCACCGTCGGTGATCTTGGTGAGCAGGCCCTTGTCGGAGTACTCGAAGGCGACCTTGCGGCCCGAGATGTCCGTCATCGACTTGATGTGGTCGATGATCTTCGGGTTGTTGCCGTCGGCCTTGGAGTAGTAGTCGACGGTCAGCGACTGCCGGCCGGCGGGGTCGGTGACGTACCGGAGGAACTTGGTCGGCTTGTTGTTCGACTTCCTCTCCTCGTAGGTGTACGTCTGGGTGTTCCCGTTCTTCTCGACCGTCGACGTCATGTAGCCGTCGCAGCCGAACACGAAGCGGGTGCCGTCCGGACGCGTCATCGTCCAGGCGTCGGGGACCGGGTCCTTCAGCGGGGTGCAGTCCAGACCGGGCTTGGCCGCCAGCTTGTAGTGGACACCGGCCGGGGCCTTCCAGGAACCGTCCGGCTGCTCACGGAAGACGTGGGTCGTGCCGTCGCCGTCCGGGAGGCGGATCTCCATCGGGTGCGGCTTGGGGTGGAACTCCAGCGGCGCGCCGAGCCGGATCGGGCCCGAGGCCTGGAAGGACCAGCCGGATCCGGAGACGGTGTCCGACGTGTCCTGGCTGTTGTACGCGAACCGGGCGAAGGTCGTGACACCGCGGCCGGGGTTGGTGAAGGCGTTGTACTGCCAGACGGTGTTGCCCGACGCCAGGTTGTTCATCAGGGTCGAGCCGGCACCGGTGTTCTTGCCCGTGTAGACGTAGAACTTCTCCATGCCGAGCTGGTTGGAGGTCGGGTCCTCCACCGCCACGTTCTGGCTCAGGCCCGGGATGCCGGAGCCGCCCGAGGTCCAGGTGCCGGTCGTCCTGTCGTAGACGTCCCAGGTCAGCACGTAGTCGGTGCGCTTGTTGCCGTTGTCCGAGTTGACCGGCGTCTTCACCTGCGCCTGCAGGCCCACGGTCCCACCGGGTGCGACGTTCGAGGGCAGTGCCGTCTGCACCTGGTTGCCGCCGGTGGTGACGTCCGTGCCGTCGGGCAGGGCCCACTTGTAGGTGAGGACGTGGTCGGCCGAGGTCCAGGTGGACGCGGTCGTGTTGGTGAGGGTGAAGTCGACGGTGTAGTCGCTGTTCGGCGTCATGCGGGCCGGGGTCTGCGGCGCGTAGTACGTCGACTCCGTGGTCGAGTCGATGTAGGTGACCACGATCCTCGGCGCGAGCCGCTGCTCGGTGCCCTCGGACGACAGGAACAGGGTGCGCTCCTGCGAGGCGGCCTCGTCGGCCATCCGCAGGACGACGCCCTTCTGGGAGGCCGGGGTCGTCACCCAGGACTGCGCCAGCGAGGTGACGTTCCAGTCGTGGCGGGCCGGGTCGTTCGTCATCGCGCCGGTGTCGGCGACGGACGCGCCGAAGTCACCGCCCTGAGCGGTCCAGTTCGTGCTCGCGTCGGCCTTGACCCATGTGGCGGTGGCCTCCTCGAAGTCACGGTTCAGCGGACGCAGTTCGTAGACGGCCCCGGTGGTGTCCTGGGCGGTCTGCGTCGACCACAGGCGGACGTTCGCGTCCAGGACCCGGGCGGTGGCGGGGATGCCGAGCGCCGGGAACTTCAGCAGGGCGCGGGTGTCGCCGTAGGTGGCGGAGTTGTTGCCGACGGACAGCCAGTTCTTCGGGCCGCTGTCGTCGATCGTGTCGTGCGGGAGCGTCGGCTGCGTCGAGGACAGGGTGGTGTCCTGGGTCGCGGTGAGCACCTTGGTCGTGCGGCCGGCCTTAGGCAGGCGTACGAGCTGGGTGGGTGCGGCGACGACCTGCCCGTCCTTCGTCTTCACCGCGACCATGTAGTAGTACGCGCGCCCGAACGGATCGGCGTCGTCGGCCTTGGTCGGCGTCGCCGACGTGTCGGTGAACGAGGTCGTGCCCGGCGCGACCGGCGCCACGAGGGTGGCGGCGGAGGGGGTGAAGGTCTGGCTGATGGAGCGGTGGACCTGGTACTCGACGAGGTCGTCGCCGGTGCCGATCGGGTCCTTGTCCTGGTACGCGGACCAGTTCAGCTCGGCGCCGGTGTCGTGGATGGTGGTCGGGGCGGCGAGGTCGACGCCCTGACGGCCGAAGGTGAGCACCAGGCGCGGGTAGTTGGCGGCCTCGCCGCCGTACCCGAACTCGGATCCCTCGTAACGGGGTCCGCCCTTGGGGCCGTTCGCGGACTCGTCACCGGCCTTGATCACGAAGCCGTTGTTGGTGTTCGTGCCGTCGATCCAGGACTGCACCGTCTTGGTGACGGGGAAGGAGTGCCAGGTGTTCAGCTCACCGGGCTGCTTGGTGACCACGCCGCCCTTGGTGAACCGCACGGCGTCCGCGATGACGGACGTGGCCGTCGAGGCGGGACCGTCCCCCAGGACGATCTTGCCGAGCGTGCCCGCCCTGAACGGATGCGAGCCCAGCGTCTTCCACACACCGGCGGTTCCGGCCTGCTGGTCGACGAGATACTGCTTCGTGCCGCCGTCGTAGGTGACGGTGAACGGCGCGTTCGTCGCACGGTCCGAGGCCGGGACGTTGTGCGTCTCGACCTGGTAGGTGCCGTCCTCGGGAAGGCTCGGCTGCCAGGTGTACGTGTCACCCGCGACCGAGTCCTTGTTGTACATGTACGTCTGGTTGACCGCGTACTGCGTGTACGCCGTGTTCCCCGACGCGGGCCAGGCGCCGACGGCCGCCGTACGGCCGGCCTCGGCGTTGTCCACCACGACCGCCGTGCCGGACAGCTCGCCCGTGATCGCGTTGGCGTTGCTCCAGGTGGCCCCGGACTCCGTCCACGCCTGCGTCGCCCGGTGCGCCTCCAGCTGCACCTCGGTGTCGCCCGTGGTGTGCGTCTGGTCGAAGTACAGCCTCAGATCGGCCGAGTCCAGCTTCGTCCCCGCGGGGATGCTGCCGACCGGGAACCGGATCAGGGCGCGCGACGTGCCGGTGGAGGTGTTGCCGACCGACAGGCGCCAGTTGTCGTCGTAGTTCGTCGTGGCGCCGTCCGACGAGATCATCACGTCCTGCGCCGTCGTCGGCGTCGGCGCGATCGAGAGCGTCGGGTCGATCGTGACCGGGTACCGCCGCTCGGGCGCGGCCAGCCACGCCGTGTCCGGCGTGACCGTCAGCTTCCAGCCGCGGCCGGCCTTCGTCAGCTTCTGGGTCACGTTCCCGCTGTACGCGGAACCGTACGGAGCCCCGGCGTCCTTCTTCGCGTCCGTCATGAACGCCGCGGGGATGACGAGGACGGGGTCCGCGCCCTCGCCGTGGAAGGAGACCGAGCCGTCCTTGTTCTCCTTCGGCGTCAGCCCGCCCGCGTCCAGGGTGAACGTGAAGGACACCGGCCCCGACGGCTTCGCGTCCAGGACGATGTTCTCCTTGACCCGCCCCGGACCGACCTCGTACGACAGGTCCGCACCGGACACCGCGTCCTTGTACGTGACCGTGTCGCCCTCGGCCACCGGGGCGAGCCTGCCCGCGCCTTCGAGGCCCAGGGTCACCGCGTGCCCGTCGCCCGCCTCGAAGCGCAGCAGCCTGCCCGGGTCCGATCCGAACCAACTGGACGCCGCGTTCGTCGTGTTGGAGAAGGCGAAGCCCCCGGCGGCGGACGGGACGACCGTCGGGTCGATGTCCTTCCAGGACCTGCCCGCCCGGTACCCGGTCGGCACCGCCGACACCTCGGCCTGCACCCGGCCGTCGGACAGCTGCCAGTAGCGGGCGTTCGCCGTCCGCCTCCCGGTCAGCTCGGCGACGCGCTTCGGCTTCGCCGCCGCCTTGCCCTTCGGGAGCTTCTCCCGGCTCGGCAGGACCGGCGTCCCGCCGGTGGACGGTTCGTCCGGCCGGGCCGGCTGGGCCCGGTCGTCACCGTCGTCGGAGAACCAGCCCGAGAGGGCATCGACGATACCCTCGTCGTCTTCTCTCGAAACCGGTGCCGCATAGGCGACTTGTGGGAGCATGGTTCCGGCAATTGCCGAAACCACGAGGCAGGCTATCGCCCGCCCGTATTTCATTTTCACGCAGATCCCTACCTTGACGTGGTGGACCCGATCCCGCCCGCATGCCTCAGGGCATGCCGAAGCAGGCCACCTCCCGCATGCGGGAAACGGCCTTGCCCAAGGCGGTCAGGTCACGGCGGGGGGATTGTTCATCACGGGACGGACGGTGCGTCAAGCGCTCACGCAAATGAGGGCATTTCAAGATCCGAGTTGGGAAGATTGAACGCGCCTTGCCGGACTTGTCGCGCGCCTGGCATTCACGGATTCCGGTGGTGTATAACCCAGGCCGAATTCGACTCGACCGAAAGTGCGGCCATGTCCACGACGGAACAACTGGAAGAACCGGCAGAGCGGGAAGGGCCCGAGGAGGCCGAGGTGCGCGCGGCCTCGCCCGTCGCGCGCCGCCGTCGTGGCATCGCCGTCGGGGCCGTACTGCTTCTCACCTGTGGGGTGTTCGCCGCGTACGCGCCGGCCGGCTCCCGCGACACGGGCGCCGCCCCCCGGCCGGAGGCACCCGCGCGGAGCGCCGCCGCCGCGGAGGTGACGTACGAGGTGCTCGGCAAGGGCACCGCCGACATCAGCTACCGGGGGCCAGGCGGTGAGGCGGCGGCGGTGGTCGCGAACGCGGCGCTGCCCTGGAGGAAGACCGTGAGCGTCCCCGCCGGCGCCGCGCCGATCGTCCAGGTCACCCTAGGCGAGCAGGGCGGCACGGCGAGCTGCACCCTCGCCGTCCGCGGTCGCCACGTCCAACGCGCCACCGCCAGTGGGGCGTTCGGGCGGACGACGTGTGGCGGCGGGGCGCCCGAGACGGCCGAAGGGGCCCACTGAACGGGCGAACCGGCCGTTCCGCCTCCCTTGACGCCCCTGCCCCGCAGGACAAGACTCCGCACGGTCAAGAACCCCACGCCCCGCACGGCCTCGTTCCGTCCCCGAACGAAGGGTTCCGTCCATGACCGCAACCGCGTCCTCCGGCAGACCCGGCGCCTCCGTCGTCGACGGCCGTGCCGAGCTTGCGCCCGGCACGGCCCTCACCGACCCCCGCTTCGCCAACGACGACCTGCTGCCCGTACCCGTGGCCGGGCGCCGCTGGACCACGTACAACTTCGCCGCCCTCTGGGTCGGCATGGCCCACAACATCCCCTCCTGGATGCTCGCCTCCGGCCTCGTCGCCCTCGGCATGGACTGGAAACAGGCCGTCCTCACCATCGCCCTGGCCAATGTCGTCGTCCTCGTCCCGATGCTGCTCACCGGACACGCCGGGCCGAAGTACGGCATCCCCTTCCCCGTCCTCGCCCGTGCCTCCTTCGGGCTGCGCGGGGCGAACCTGCCCGCCCTCGTCCGGGCCGGCGTCGCCTGCGCCTGGTTCGGCATCCAGACCTGGATCGGGGGCCAGGGCGTCTTCGTCCTGCTCGACAAGGTCTTCGGCGGCGGCTGGGCGGAGGCGTCGAAGGTCGGCGGACAGCCGTGGACCCTGTGGCTCTGCTTCGTCCTCTTCTGGGCGCTCGAACTCGCCATCATCCACCGGGGGATGGAGGCCCTGCGGCGCTTCGAGAACTGGGCCGCGCCCTTCGTCGTCGTCGGCGCGCTCGCCCTGCTCGGCTGGATCACGGTGAAGGCGGGCGGCCTGGGCCCGCTCCTCGACCAGCCGTCGAAGCTGGGCTGGGGAGCCGATTTCTGGCCCGTGTTCTTCCCCGCCCTCATGGGCATGATCGCCTTCTGGGCGACCCTGAGCCTCAACATCCCCGACTTCACCCGCTTCGGCGCGGGCCAGCGCGCCCAGGTCCTGGGGCAGACCCTCGGCCTGCCCACCACCATGACCCTGTTCGCGCTGCTCTCGGTGCTCGTCACCTCCGGGTCGCAGGCCGTGTACGGGGCGCCCGTCTGGGACCCGGTGGCGCTGGCCGCGAAGACCGACAACGTCTTCGGCCTGCTGTTCGCCCTGGTGACGGTGATCGTCGCGACCCTCTCGGTGAACATCGCGGCGAACGTCGTCTCACCGGCGTACGACCTCGCCCACCTCGCCCCCAGGCTGATCACCTTCCGCAGGGGCGCGCTGATCACCGGCGTCGTCGGCGTGGTCATCATGCCGTGGAAACTCACCGCCACCCCCGAGCTCTACATCTTCACCTGGCTCGGTCTGGTCGGCGGCCTCCTCGGCACCGTCGCGGGCATCCTCATCGCCGACTACTGGCTGGTCCGGCGGACCGTCCTCGACCTGGAAGGCCTCTACCGGGCCGACGGCCCCTACTGGTACCGGGGCGGCTGGAACCCGGCGGCCGTCCTCGCGTTCGCCGTCGGCGGCGTCCTCGCCGTGGGCGGCTCGCACTCGGCGCCGGGCACCGGCCCCTTCCCGGAGGACGGACTGATCCCCTTCCTCAAGCCGCTCGCCGACTACGGCTGGGCCGTGGGCCTGGCGGCCGCCCTCCTGCTGTACACCGGCGTCATGAGGCGCGGGGCAGCTTCCCGGCCGTCCTCCCGATCCAGCTGAGGTAGGACCAGACCCGGGTGTTCACGGCGGGGGTGTCGGTCGCGCACCCCTTCCCGTACGAGACCAGGCCGACGACGTACGGCGTCCCCGCGACCGTGTGGACCAGGGGGCCGCCGGAGTCGTACTGGCAGGTGTCCCGCCCCGGCGCGTACGTGCAGAGCTGGGCGGCCGTGACCTGGTCCATGCCCCGGGCCTCGCACGTCGGGTTGCTCAGGGTGGAGAGGACCACGGTCCGCAGGACGTCGGAGGTACGGCCCCCGAAGGAGGTGGTGCCCCAGCCGGGGGCCTCGACCTGCGTGTGGTCGAAGGAGCCGTGGGCGTACCGGGAGGGCAGGGCGGCCGGCCGCACGTCGCGGCTGAACGCCACCGGCCCGGCCAGCCGGATCAGCGCGATGTCGTCCCGCTGGGTGGCCGGGTCGTAGCCGGGGTGCGGGAGGAAGGCGGCCGGGGCCGCGAGCACGGCGTTCGGGCTGTCGTCCGCGCGCGTCAGATCGTGGTCGCCGAGGAGCACCCCCACGCGCGCGGTGCTGCTGTACGAGCCGGTGAGACAGTGCGCGGCGGTGAGCACGTACCGCTCGCCGACCAGCACCCCGCCGCACATCACCCGCCGCTCGTCCAGGTCCACCAGCCCCACCATGAAGGGGTACTGATGGGGCCGCGCCTCCTGGCCGCCGACGACCGCGTGCGCGGCCGGCGCGATGCCGGGGGGACCTAGGGCCAGGACCGCGCCCGCGACCGCCACGAAGAGCTTCCTCACCCGACGCACCCGACGCACCCGACACACCTGACGCACCCGACGTACCTGACGCACCTGACCTCCGCACCGCCGACACCATGACCGGGGGCCGGTCAGGCGCCGTGCGGAGACGTTTCCGCACGACCGTCACGGCCCGTGTGATCATCAACGAACCGACGGCGGGGGAGTCACCCGGTGCAGGCGGCGGACCGGCGAACGACGCGGTGCCGGGAGGTCCGCGAGGTCCTGTTCAGCACCCGGCGTCGGGCGCCCAGCCGGGCACGTGCTCGGCGGCCACCGCGTCCCAGGCCGGGGCCCCGCCGGGGAACGGCCAGGCGCGGGTGAGGTCGGGCGAGTGCACGACCGAACGGAGCGCGGCGGCGAGCCTCCGGCTCTCGTTCGCGATCCGCACGGACCCGAGCGGGCCCGAGAGCGCGGCGACCCGCTTCTCGTACGCGGCCACCGGATGCTCGGAGCAGGCCGCCACCCATGCGGCGCCCGGGGCCCGCGACAGGAGCAGGACCTCCGGCCGGCCGCCCTCCGCGAGCGCCGCCACCAGCCGGTCGTGCCCGTCCAGGACCACGGGGGAGTGCAGCCCGCTGATCCACCAGCCGAGCACGGGCGGCAGCACCCCCTCGCGGTACTGGCGGCGGTACGCCCGCACCCGGGGCGCGTCCACCGGCGACAGCGCCCGCAGCGGCAGGAGGTCGCGGGCGTCCTCCACCGGGTCGCCGTACCCGAACCAGGTCAGATGGCCCCGGTCCGGGTCGTGGGCCAGGAGCTTCGGCCAGTTGCCGTCCCCGAACCAGCCGTCGGGATCCGGGGCGAGCAGCCACTCGCCCGTGTGGAGCGGGCCGTCCGCCGTCGTGCGGAGCCGCGTCTCCGCGTACGCGGCCCAGCGCGCCGTCCACTCGTCCGTGCCCGGCGGCGCGAACTCCGCGAACGCACGCGCCCGTTCGGCACGGAGCGGGGGCAGCGGGGACACGTACCGGCCGGTGCGCGCGTAGTGCACCCCGTGGTGGGTGGCCCGCTGCCGGGCGAACAGCACCGGGACCGCGCCCTGGAGCAGCACGAGCCGGCGCCCGTCGGCGCACTCCATCCGCAGCCCGGGCTTCACCGGCTCCTCGACCCGCACACCGGCACCCTACGCGGCGGCTACGGCACCCGGGACGTCCATTCCGGGGTGGCGAACTTCGTCTCCGCCAGCTGCTTCGCGCGGGTCAGTTCGTCCTCCGTCAGGTGGCCCGACGTGAGCCCGTACCGGCCGCGGAACGAGGCGATCATGCGCTCGATCACCGTCTCGCGCGGAAGGCCCGTCTGCCGGCGCAGCGGGTCCACGCGCTTCTTCGCGCTCGCCGTGCCCTTGTCGGAGAGCTTCTCGCGGCCGATCCGCAGCACCTCCGTCATCTTGTCCGCGTCGATGTCGTACGCCATCGTCACGTGGTGCAGCACCGCGCCCTCGCCCGCGACGAGCCGCTTCTGCGCCGCTCCCGCGATCTTGCCCGCGTCCGTGGCGATGTCGTTGAGCGGCTGGTACCAGGCCCGGATCCCCATGTCGCCGAGCGCGCCGAGCACCCAGTCGTCGAGGTAGGCGTAGCTGTCCGTGAAGGACAGTCCCTGGACGAGGGCGTCGGGGACCGAGAGCGAGTACGTGATCGTGTTGCCGGGCTCGATGAACATCGCCCCGCCGCCGCTGATCCGGCGCACCACCTGGATGCCGTGCCGCTCCGCCGCCTCCGGGTCGACCTCGTTGCGCAGGGACTGGAAGCTGCCGATCACCACGGCCGGCGCGCCCCACTCCCAGACCCGCAGGGTCGGCGGGCGGCGGCCGGCCGCCACCTCGGCGGTCAGCACCTCGTCGAGCGCCATGTGCAGCGCGGGGGACTGCGGCGGTTCGTGGATCAGCTGCCAGTCGTAGTCGGTCCAGTCCGTGGCGTGCGCGAGGGCGCGCCGGACCGCGACGCCGACGCCCTCCGTGGTCAGGCCGAACAGATGCGTGCCCGGCGGGAGCGCCGCGTCGATGCGCGCCGCGAGGCCCGGGGCGTCCGTGTCGGCCGGCGCTCCTTCGAGGGCGCCGTCGATCGCGAGGATCGCCTCGTCCGGTTCCAGGAAGAAGTCGCCCGCGACCCGGACGTTCCGCAGGACCCCGTCCTCGGTGTCGAGGTCGACGACCACCAGCTTTCCTCCGGGGACCTTGTACTCCCCGTGGTACGCGCCGTGCACGGAACCCTCCCTGCGTGTAAGGGGTGAACTCGGCCAAAGGGTACTCCCCGGGGAAACGGGGGGTGACAAGTGCGGCATTCCGGTTGTCAGCGCCCCGTGCTTAGCTGGACGCATGATCGAAGACTTCCTTGAACACGTGCTCGGCGGCCGAACGACCGAGGTCGAGGAGGCCGTCCGCAAGGCGGCCGCCGCCGAGATCATGCCGCGGTTCCGGCAGCTCTCCGCCGACGACATCGTCGAGAAGAACGGGCCGCACGACCTGGTCACCGTCGCCGACCGGGCCGCCGAGGCCCACCTCACCGCGTCCCTGACCGCCCTGCTGCCCGGCTCGGTGGTCGTCGGCGAGGAGGCCGTCCACGCGGACCCCTCCGTGTACGAGGCGCTGCGCGGCGACGCCCCCGTGTGGATCGTGGATCCCGTCGACGGCACCCGCCAGTTCGTCCACGGCGACCCCGCCTTCTGCACCCTGGTCGCGCTCGCCCACCACGGCGAGATCCTCGCCTCCTGGACCTTCGCCCCCGCCCTGGACGAGTTCGCCGTCGCCGTGCGCGGCCGCGGCGCCACGCTCAACGGCCGGGCGATACGGTCCGGTTCCCCGGCGCCCGGCGCCGTCATCGAGGTCGCCACCTCGCATCCCGACTACACCACCCCGGACCAGAAGCGGGCCCTGGGCGGCCTCGCCGTCGACGGCGTCCGTCCGCGCCCCTGCGGCTCGGCCGGCCTGGAGTACCTCGCCATCGCGCGCGGGGCACTGGACGGCACCGCCTTCAGCTGGGAGTACGCCTGGGACCACGCCGCCGGACTGCTCCTGGTCGCCGAGGCGGGCGGCGCGACCACGACGGTCGCGGGGGAGCCGTTCCGCATCGCCGGGGGGAACGCGCTGCCGTTCACGACGGCCCGGGACGCGGCGACCGCCGAGCGGATCAGGACGCTCCTCGGGGGCGCGTGAGGAGCCTCCCGCCACCCGCCTATCCTGGAATCCTTGGCCATCGGCTGACGAAGGAGTCCGAAGGTGACGAACGAGACGTCGATGCTCGATGCCGTCGTCGTGGGGGCGGGACCCAACGGACTGACGGCCGCCGTCGAACTGGCCCGGCGCGGCCTCTCCGTGGCCGTGTTCGAGGCCAAGTCCACCATCGGCGGCG
The DNA here is from genome assembly GCF_042733785.1 of Streptomyces sp. NPDC059695. Taxonomy (NCBI): domain Bacteria; kingdom Bacillati; phylum Actinomycetota; class Actinomycetes; order Kitasatosporales; family Streptomycetaceae; genus Streptomyces; species Streptomyces sp. NPDC059695. The sequence continues at coordinate 160,184 of NZ_JBHWFF010000019.1, forward strand.
GCGCCAGGACCGAGGAGCTCACCCTCCCCGGCTTCCGGCACGACCCGTGCTCCGCCGTGCACCCCCTCGGCGCCGGCTCGCCCGTCTTCAGGACGATGCCGCTCGACCGGTACGGCCTGGAGTGGCTCCACCCCGAACTGCCCATGGCCCATCCGTGGGACGACGGCACCGCCGCCGTGCTCGCCCGCTCCGTCGCCGAGACCGCCGCCTCCTTCGGCCCCCGCGACGCCGGGACCTACCGCAGGCTCGTGGCGCCCTTCCTCGGCAAGTGGGACACCCTGGCGAGCGACTTCATGCAGCTGCCGCTCACCGCGCTGCCCCGCGACCCGGTCACGCTCGCCCGCTTCGGTCTCGCCGGACTCCCGCCGTCCACCTGGCTGATGCGAAGGTTCCGGGACGAGAAGGCCCGCGCGCTCCTCGCCGGACTCGTGGGCCATGTCATCGCCCCGCTGAGCGGTTTCGCCACCGGCGCCGTGGGCCTGGTCTTCGCGCTCGCCGCGCACGCGGGCGGCTGGCCGATGCCCCGGGGCGGCTCCCAGTCCATCTCCGACGCCCTCGCCGCGTACCTGAAGGACCTCGGCGGCGCCGTCCACACCGACTTCGAGGTCAAGCGGCTCGACGACCTGCCGCCGGCCCGCGCCTACGTCTTCGACACCTCGCCCACCGCCCTGGCCCGCATCGCGGGCTTCGGCGGGCACTACGACCACTACAAGTACGGCGCCGCCGCCTTCAAGATCGACTACGCGCTCGACGGACCCGTGCCCTGGACCGCCGAGGAGGCCCGCCGGGCCGGCACCGTCCAGGTCGGCCCCACCGCCGGCGAGATCGGCACCGCGCTGCGCCAGGCCTCCTCCGGCACCGCCCCCGACGCGCCCTTCCTCATCACCGCCCAGCCCAGCCTCGTCGACCCGTCCCGCGCTCCCGGGGGCAAGCACGTCTTCTGGGCGTACGGCCACGTCCCGAACGGCTGGCGCGGCGACCTCACCGAGGCGATCGAGCGTCAGATCGAGCGCTTCGCCCCCGGCTTCCGCGACCGCGTCCTCGCCCGCGCCACCTCCGGCCCGGCCGAACTCGCCGAGCGCAACGCCAACTACATCGGCGGCGACATCGCCTGCGGCGCCGCCCGGGGACTCCAGCTCCTGCTGCGCCCCACGCTCTCGCTGCGCCCCTACGCCACCCCGCACCCGGCGGTCTTCCTCTGCTCCTCCGCGACCCCGCCCGGCCCCGGCGTGCACGGCATGTCCGGGCACAACGCGGCGAAGGCCGTGTGGCGGAGCCTGCGAAAATAGACTGCACCCATGGCCAAGTACTTCGACGTGCACCCCGACAACCCCCAGCCCCGCACCATCGGCGCGGTGGCCGACTCCATCCGGAACGGGGCGCTCGTCGCGTACCCGACCGACTCCTGCTACGCGCTGGGCACCCGGCTCGGCAGCCGCGACGGCATCAGCCGCATCCGCTCCATCCGCGACCTCGACGACCGGCACCACTTCACGCTGATGTGCGCGAACTTCGCCCAGCTGGGCCAGCTCGTGCACATCGACAACGACGTCTTCCGCGCGGTCAAGGCGTCCACGCCCGGCGCGTACACCTTCATCCTCCCGGCGACGAAGGAGGTGCCGCGCCAGCTCCTCCACCCCAAGAAGAAGACCGTCGGCGTCCGCATCCCCGACCACGTCGTCACCCAGGCGCTCCTCGCCGAACTCGGCGAACCGCTGCTCTCCAGCACCCTGCTCCTGCCCGACGAGGCCGAACCGCTCACCCAGGGCTGGGAGATCAAGGAGCGGCTCGACCACCAGGTCGACGCGGTCCTCGACTCCGGCGACTGCGGCACCGAACCCACCACCGTCGTCGACTTCTCCAGCGGCGAGCCCGAGATCGTCCGCCACGGCGCGGGCGACACCACCCGCTTCGAGTAGACGGCGAGCGGCGAGAGGCGACCGGTCCACCCGTCCCGAAGCGGCCCTTCCCGGCCGGTCCGTGATCACCGTACGGTCGCGTGGACGCCCGTTCCCGCGCACCCACGGAGGCCCGGCCGCATGATCGTCATCGCCCACGTCAGCGACGTCCACATCGACGGCGAGCGGCGCAGCCAGGACCGCACCCGCGCCGTCCTGCGCTACCTGGAGGAGCTGCCGTACGACCTGGCGGCCGTCCTCGTCACCGGTGACGTCGCCGACCACGGGACCCCGGACGAGTACGCGGTGGCGCGGGAGCTGCTGGCCACGCGCCACCCGCTGCTCGTCTGCCCCGGCAACCACGACGACCGTGCCGCCTTCCGCAAGGGCCTCCTCCCGGAGGACACGGCGGTACGCGGCGACGCCCCCGTCAACCAGGTGCTCCGCGGCGAGGGCTTCGTCCTCGCCCTCTGCGACTCCTCGGTACCCGGCGAGCACCAGGGCCTCCTGGAGGACGAGACGCTGGAGTGGCTCGACGACGTCCTCGCCGGCACCCCGCACGAGGTGCCCGTCCTGGTCGCCTTCCACCACCCGCCGGTCCCGCTCCACACCCCGTACGTGGACGGGATCCGGCAGTTCGGCGAGGAGCGGCTCGCCGCGCTCGCCGGACGCCACCCCCACCTCACGGCCTTCCTCGCGGGCCACGCCCACACGGCCGCCGCCACGACCTTCGCCGGGCGCCCCCTGCTCGTCGCCCCCGGGGTCGTCTCCGCGCTCCGGCTGCCCTGGGAGAACCCGACCGACCACCCGCACGTCCACCTCGACCCGCCGCCCGCCCTCGCCTTCCACGTCCTCGGCGGGGACGGCCGGCTGACCACCCACTACCGGACCGTCACCGGCTGACCGCGCGACGACCGGGGCGGACGTCCATGTCGTTTTCTCGCCAGCCCGCGCCCCGTCCGTCCCCGATCCTGGAACCATGCACACCGACACCGAGCGCTGCGTACGGGCCGTCCAGTCGAAGGAGGCCCGCTTCGACGGCGTGTTCTTCACCGCCGTCCGCACCACCCGGATCTACTGCCGCCCCAGCTGCCCGGCCGTCCCGCCCAAGCCCGAGAACATGGAGTTCCACCCCAGCGCCGCCTCCTGCCAGCGCGCCGGCTACCGGGCCTGCAAGCGCTGCCGGCCCGACACCAGCCCCGGCTCGCCCGAGTGGAACGTCCGGGCCGACGCCGTCGCCCGCGCCGTCCGGCTCATCCAGGACGGCGTCGTCGACCGCGAGGGCGTCCCCGGCCTGGCCCGGCGGCTCGGCTGGTCCACCCGCCAGATCGAACGCCAGCTCCTCGCCGAACTGGGCGCGGGACCGCTCGCCCTGGCCCGCGCCCAGCGCGCCCAGACCGCCCGGCTGCTCATCGAGACCACCCCGATGCCGTTCGGCGAGATCGCCTTCGCCGCCGGGTTCTCCTCCATCCGCACCTTCAACGACACCGTCCGCGAGGTCTTCGCGCTCACCCCCGGCGAGCTCCGCTCCCGCGCCGCCCGCCGCTCCCCGGCCCGGCCGGCCGCCACCCCCGGCGTCATCAGCCTCCGGCTGCCGTTCCGCACCCCGCTGGAACCGTCCAACCTCTTCGGCCACCTCGCCGCGACCGCCGTCCCCGGCGTGGAGGAGTGGCGCGACGGCGCCTACCGGCGGACCCTGAGCCTCCCGTACGGACACGGCATCGTCGCCCTGGCCCCCCGCGACGGCCACATCGCCTGCCGGCTCTCCCTGACCGACCCGCGCGACCTCACGCACGCGATCAGCCGCTGCCGCCGGCTCCTCGACCTCGACGCCGACCCCGTCGCCGTCGACGAGCGGCTCCGCGCCGACCCGCTGCTCGCCCCGATCGTCGACCGGGCGCCCGGCCGCCGGGTGCCCGGGACCGTCGACCCCGCGGAGTTCGCCGTCCGGGCCGTCCTCGGCCAGCAGGTCTCCACCGCCGCCGCCCGCACCCACGCCGCCCGCCTCGTCACCGCGCACGGCGTCCCCGTCGACGACCCCGAGGGTGGACTCACCCACCTCTTCCCCGGCCCCGACGCACTCGCCGCGCTCGACCCCGAGACCCTCGCCCTGCCGCGCAGCCGCCGCACCACCCTCCTCACCCTCGTCCGGGCCCTCGCCGACGGCTCGCTGCCGCTCGGCCCCGCCGACGACCGCGAGGAGGCCCGCGCCCGGCTGCTCGCCCTGCCCGGCTTCGGCCCCTGGACCACCGAGATCATCGCCATGCGGGCCCTCGGCGACCCCGACGCCTTCCTCCCCGGCGACCTCGGCGTCCGCCGTGCCGCCGAGGGGCTCGGCCTGCCCGGCACCCCGGCCGCGCTCACCGCACGCGCCGCGGACTGGCGACCCTGGCGCGCCTACGCCGTCCAGTACCTCTGGGCGACCGACGACCACCCGATCAACCTCCTCCCCGCGTAACGGACCGTAAGGACCCCGCACCATGCCCGCCATCCGGCACACCGTCGTGGACAGCCCGTACGACCCCCTGACCCTCGTCGCCGTCGACGGGGTCCTCAGCCGCCTCCACATGACCGGCCAGCGCCACCGCCCGCCCGAGGAGACCTTCGGCGAGCCCGACCCGCGTCCCTTCGGCGAGGTGATCCACCAGCTCGACGCCTACTTCGCCGGCGAACTCACCGAATTCGAGCTGCCGTTGAACCTCGTCGGCACCCCGTTCCAGCTGCGCGTCTGGGAACAGCTGCTGCGCATCCCGTACGGCGAGACCCGGACGTACGGCGAACTCGCCGAGGAGCTCGGCAGCCCCGGCGCCTCCCGGGCCGTGGGCCTCGCCAACGGCAAGAACCCCGTCGGCATCATCGTCCCCTGCCACCGGGTGATCGGGGCGGGCGGCGGCCTCACCGGCTACGGCGGCGGCCTGGACCGCAAGCAGCGGCTCCTCGCCTTCGAGTCGGGTACGGCGGCGCCGGACGCGCTCTTCTAGCGCAGACGGTCGAGCAGCGCGGGCAGGGCCGTGCCGATCGGCTCGCGCACCACCTCGTCGGCGACCGGATCGTACGGCGTGGGCTCGGCGTTCACGATGATCAGCCGGGCCCCGTGCTCGGCCGCGACCCCCGCGAGGGAGGCCGCGGGATTCACCTGGAGGCTGCTGCCGACCACCACGAACACCTCGGTGGCCTTGGCGATCGACAGGGCCGTGCCGAGCACCACCGGATCGAGCCGCTGTCCGAACATCACCGTGGCGGCCTTCAGGATCCCGCCGCACACCCGGCACGGCGGGTCGTCCTCACCGGCCCGCACCCGGTCGAGCGCCTCCGTCATCGACGAGCGCGCGTGGCAGGCCGTGCACACCACCGACCGCGCCGAGCCGTGGAGTTCGAGGACCTTCCGCTCGGACACCCCGGAGGCCTGGTGCAGCCCGTCCACGTTCTGCGTGACCACCCGCAGCGCGTTGCCGCTCGTCCGCTCGTACGCGGCGATCGCCCGGTGCGCCACGTTCGGCTCGGCGGCCGGCACCGCACCGTCCAGCCGCATCCGCCACGAGAGCCGCCGCACCTCCGGGTCGGCCATGTACGGCCCGTACGTGACGAGCCGCTCGGCCCCGGGGTCCCGCCGCCACAGGCCGTTCGGACCCCGGTAGTCGGGGATGCCCGAGTCCGTGGAGATGCCGGCACCGGTGAAGATCGCGACCATGGTCATGCCCGAGACCCTAGGCACCGTCGAACACCTCCGCGAGCGGGTTTCCCGGTGTCAGGTTCCAGCCATGGCCGAGGTGAACATCGGACTCGACGCCGAACTCGTCGTGGAAGTCATGGTCCTCGCCGGCATCGGCAACCCCCAGGACGCCGTCGAGGCCGTGGTCCGCGACTACATCGCCCGCGGCCACCGCACCGAGGCACGCGCCGTCAGCCGCGACGAACCGCAGCGCACCGGCGAGATCGTCCCGCCGGAACCCCCGCAGGGCTGAGGGGCCGCAGGCGGGCGCCGCTCGGCACCCCGAGGGCGGTTTCGCGTCAAACTCCCGGCGTACTCCTGAGAGGTCTACACCTTCCGGCGGTGGCGCAGTACTGTGCGATCCGTTTCGGCGCCGTTCAGGGGGCGCCTGCCCCCGGGCAGGCGGAAAGGCGTGCGCGGCAGTGCCGTCGAGCGTTCCCCGACGGCGTCGGCTCGTGTCCACCACGACCACTGCCGAGTGAAGGACAGAACCTCGTGCCACCTCTCATACGCCCCACAGGGCGCAGCAGAGCACACCGATCCGGCCACACCCCGGGGATGCGGACCACGACCCTGACGGCCGCGGGACTCACCGCCGCCGTGGGCACCACCGCGATGCTGGTGAGCCTGCTCCCCGGAGTCGCCCTCGCCGCCGACACGCCGCCGCCCGGCGCCGCCGCCGGCTGGTCCGCGCAGAGCCCCGCCCCCGGAGCCGACTCCACCCCCGACCGGATCCCCGCGGGCGACCGCGCGAAGAAGATCGGATCCGGCTACCGCGCGTCCAAGGACCGGGCCTGGACCACGTCCGGGGACGCCACGGGCTTCCACCTCCTGGTCGCCGACGCCAAGGACGGGTACGCCTGGAAGACGGCGGCCACCCTCTACGAGCCCGGCTTCGACACGGACGCGTGGATCGGCAACGCCTGCGTGACCCGCTCCGGGAAGCGCGCGGCGGTGGCCTACGCCCCCCGCACCTTCACCAACAAGCCGGAGCTCATGGTCCGCGGCGCCTTCACCGCCGTCGTGGACCTCACCACCGGCCAGGTCACCAAGCTCCCGTACACCGCGTCCCTCGCGTACTTCTCGCCCGGCTGCGGAGCGGGCGAGAAGGCCGTCTTCAGCCAGCTCTCCCACGACGGCGAGAAGCAGAGCGCCACCCGCCTGATCGGCGTCGACGCGGCCACCGGCAGGAGCGCGGCCCCCGTCCGCCTGGACGGCCAGGTCACCTCCGCCGTCCCCACCGACCAGGGCATCGTCGCCGCCCACGGCAACCGCCTGGTCCGCGTCGGCGCCGACGGCGCCGAGAAGGAGATCGCCCGCACCGGCTCCGTCCCCTTCCAGCTGCGCCCGGACCGGTCCGGCGGCGTCACCTTCATCGAGCGCGTCCCGGACGCCCCCGGCGCGCGGACCACGGACCAGGGCGCCCAGGAGAGCACGGCCCGCCGCGTCAGCGCCCAGCAGATCCGGCAGGGCGGGGCGCGCCCCGCGACCCTCGCGCGCGGCCCCCTGACGGGCTGGGACCTGTCCGCGTCCGCCGACGGCACGGTGTACGTCACCGGCCGGGCCAGGACCGAAGGCGCCCTGCCGGCCGGGGTGGAGAACCCCGGCACGCTCGCCAAGGACGACCGCGTGTCCACCCTCGGCGCGGCCGCCGTGGGCACCACGTGGGCCCCCGGCGCCGACGCGCCGCTCGCCGGCCAGAGCACCGGTGACGAGTCCCGGGCCGTCCGCACCCGGCTCCACGTCCTCGGCACGGACGCGAAGGTGGACCTGGAGACCTTCCCCGGCGCCGAACCCGTCGCGCCGGCCCGGATCGCGGAAGGCGGCGAGACCTCGCCGGCCCTGCCTGCCCCGTCGCCCGCGAAGGGCGCGGCGTCCACCGGTACCGCGAAGGGCGCCTCCGGCGCGGCCCTCGCCGCCGCGGGCTCGCCCACCGACCCGGTCGAGGCCGAGCGCATGTGCGCGGTGCCGCGCGGCGACGTCCGCAAGCAGGCACTCCAGCCGACGCCCCGGCAGGTGGAGTGGGCCGTCGACCAGGCGGTCATCGACGGCCTCTACAAGTGGGCGAACCGGCCCGCGAACTGGAACAACACCGGGATGTCCGCGTACAGCCCGCAGGTCCTCTTCCCGCTGCCCGTCCTCCACGGCGACCCGAACGGCGTGGTCGACCGCCCCGACGAGTGGCACATCCCGGCCCAGATCCTGCTCGGCGTGACCGCGCAGGAGTCGAACATGTGGCAGGCCGCCCGGACCGCCGTCCCCGGCGTCTCCGGCAACTCGCTCATCGGCAACTACTACGGCATCTCGTACTCCGCCAGCGGCAACCAGGCCGACCCCTGGGCGGTCAACTGGGCCAAGGCCGACTGCGGTTACGGCATCACCCAGGTGACCGACGGCATGCGCCTGTCCGACACCCAGCTGTCGACCGCGCAGAAGGAGGCCGCGGCCCTCGACTACTCGGCGAACATCGCCTACGGCGCGCAGATCCTCGCCTCCAAGTGGAACGAGACGCGGGCCGCCGGCATGACCGTCAACGGCGGCAAGCCGAAGTACATCGAGAACTGGTTCTTCGCCCTCTGGGCGTACAACTCGGGCTTCCACCCGCAGTCCGCGGCCGGCAGCAACGGCGGCAAGTGGGGCGTCGGCTGGACCAACAACCCGGCCAACCCGCTCTGGAAGGAGAACCGTCCGCCGTTCCTGGAGGCCTCCGGCGGCGGCGACGACTACTCGCACGCCGCGCACCCGCAGGACTGGCCGTACCAGGAGAAGGTCATCGGCTGGGCGGCCCGCCCCATCTCCGCGCTGTTCAAGCCCGACGACATGCAGGCCGGATACCGGGCCGCGTGGTGGAACAACAACGCCTACCGCACCCGGGCCAAGCCCCCGAACATGCTCTTCTGCACCGCGTCGAACGACTGCGACATGAGCAAGATCGTCGACGGCTCCAGCAACCAGACCGGCAAGGGTCCCTGCACGCTCCCCGGCGACCCCGACGAGACCAACCCGCTCTACCTGAAGTGCTGGTGGCACGAGGCCGTCACCTGGAAGAACTGTGAGGCGGCCGCCGAGTGCGGCAACGCCGTCCACCGCTTCAACAACGCCGACTATCCCGAGCAGCCGAACGAGAACACCTCGTACCCGCCGGCCTGTTCCTCAGGGCTGCCCGCCGGGACGCTCGTCGTCGACGACGTCCCCAACGGCGTCACACCCATGGGCCAGCCGGGACACACCTGCGGCGCGAGCACGTCCGCCGGCAGCTTCTCGTTCACGTTCGCCGACTCCGCCGGCATCTTCCCCGGCTCCAACGGCACCTACCCCGGCAAGATCGACCTGCACCAGATCGGCGCCGGGTACGGCGACCACTTCTTCTTCACCCACACCCGCAAGAGCGACACGGACGGCAACCGCCTCTACACCGAGGGAACCTGGAAGCTGGGCAAGTCCCTCGACCAGTGGGTCCGGATCATGGTCCACGTGCCCGACCACGGGGCCCACACCCAGCAGGCCGCGTACCAGATCGACACCGGCAGCGGCTCCTTCACCCGCAAGCGCGTGCTCGGGCAGAAGTACAAGGCCAACACCTGGGTCACCCTCGGCGTGTACAAGGTCACCGGCACCCCGCGCGTGAAGCTGGGCAGCCGGACCCTGGACGGCACCGGCGACGAGGACGTGGCCTGGGACGCCGTCGCGTTCCAGCCGCTGGCCGCCAAGCCGAAGCACATCGTCGCGGTCCTCGGCGACTCCTTCACCTCCGGTGAGGGCGCCGGCTCCTACTCCAAGGAGAGCGACAAGGACCACGGGACCTCCGCGTGGAACGCCTGCCGCCGCAGCGCGAACGCCTGGTCGCGCAAGCTCGTCCTCCCCGGGACCACCGAGTCGCTCGGCGCCATCGCCGACTCCCGCGGTTCCGCGGCCGACCTCGCCTTCGTCGCCTGCTCGGGCGCGATGACGAAGAACGTCGCCTACGTGCCCAGCGGCAACAACCCGCAGAACCACAACGAGGGGCAGTTCGGCGAGATCCGGCAGGTCGACTCGGGAGTCCTGAGCGACGACACGACCCTCGTCATGCTGACCCTCGGCGGCAACGACGAGGGCGGCTTCGCCAGCGCCATGATGGAGTGCGGCGGTCTGGGCGACTGCAGCTCCGACTCCGGCTTCCTGCCGAAGTACAAGAAGATCGTCGACCGCATGATCCCCGACCTGCAGTCCGTGGTCGAGGACATCGCCGTCAAGGCGCCCAAGGCGAAGATCGTCCTCATGGGCTATCCGGAGCTGCTCAGCCGCTCGGTCAAGTGCGCCGGATCGCTCTACTACGACATGCCCGAGGTCGGCGCGCTGGCCGAGCTCGTCAACTACGCCGACGGCCGGCAGAAGGCGATGACCGACTCGCTGCGGTCCGGAGGCAAGAACGTGGAGTACGCCGACCCCGTCGGCGCCTTCGTCGGGCACAGCGGCTGCGACGACCCGGAGTGGATCAACAAGTTCGTCATCGGCCCGAACGGCGACGGCGACTTCCACCTCGGCGACCCGGCCGCCCAGCCGGCCTCCTGCCTGTGGGGCGCCATGGGCGGAAGCTGCATCAGCCGCGAGTCCTTCCACCCGAAGAACGCGGGCACCAGCGGCTACGCGGGCGTCATGAGCCAGCGCCTGGCCGCCATCGGATACACCGGAACCCCCTGACGTGTCAGGAGATCCCGGCCGACGCACCCGCCCGCTCGCGGGCGGGTGCGTCTGGGTCCTCCTCGGCGGCCTCCTCCTGGTCGTCCTCGGCCTGCTCGCGGCGGGCGTCCTGCTCCCGCGGGGCCTCGGCCGGCCCGCGGAGCCGAAGAGCTCCGTCCCGGACCGCACGAGCGCGGAACTGACCAGGGAGAGGCTGGAGACGGCGGCCGGTGACGGAAAGCTGACCGACGCCGAGGTCGAGGCCGCCACCGGGCCCCACCCGCACACCCGGGAGTCCGACGGCACCGCCGTACGGATCGTCGTCACCTACCCGGACCGGCCCGGGGACCCGGGCGGCTGCTACCGCTTCGTACTGCCGCTCCCGCTGAGCCTCGACACGCGGGTGGCACTGCCACCACGGGACGAGGGATGCACCCGGCGGTGAACACAGGGGGCCGGCCGGGACGTCCCGGCCGGCCCCTCGCCTCCCCCGACGACGCCCCCCCCCGCGGACCCCGCCGCGGGTTCCGCAGCGCGGGGGACGCCACCCCGGCGA
>NZ_JBHWFF010000019.1:171018-174346 GCF_042733785.1 Streptomyces sp. NPDC059695
CGGGCCGGCCCCAGGGTGGGGGCCCCCGCACCCCGCGGTGTGTGTCGAGCCCCGGGGGACACCCCGGGGGGGGGGGGCGCGCGGCCCGGCCCGCCCCCTCGCGTCCCCGGACGACGCCCGCCCCGGCGTACCGCACCGCGGGTACCGCACGGCGGGGTACCGCACCGCTACGTACCGGGCCGGGCGCCGGGGGTCAGCGCCCGCCCTCGGGAGGCTCGCCCTCGCTGCGCGCCTGCGCCGCCCGCCGCAGCCGGTGGTGACGGTCGCCGCCCTGCTCCGTCATCGCCTCCCCGACCAGGGCCCGCACCGCGTCCCGCAGCCCGTGCAGGGCGTGGTGCCGGGCCGGACCCGCCCCCGGGTCCTCGCGCAGCTCCTTCAGGAGCGCGAAGCACAGCACCAGCATCACGACCACGAACGGGAGTGCCACCAGGATCGTCGCCGTCTGCAGCGAGGACAGGCCGCCCGCCACGAGCAGCACCGCCGCCACCGCGGCCATCAGGACGCCCCAGGTCACCACGAGCCAGGTCGGCGGGTGGAGCGAGCCCCGGCTCGTCAGCGAACCCATCACCAGCGAGGCCGAGTCCGCACTCGTGATGAAGTACGTCATCACCAGCAGCATCGCGATCACCGACGTGACCGTCCCGATCGGCAGCGCCTCCAGCATCGCGAACAGCGAGGCCTCGGCGCCGTCCTTCAGCGCCCCCGCCAGGTCCGCCGCGCCGGTCGACTGCAGCCGGATCGCGGTCCCTCCCATCACGCAGAACCACACCACCGTCGCGCCCGACGGCACCAGCAGCACCCCCACCAGGAACTCGCGGATGGTCCGGCCGCGCGAGATCCGGGCGATGAACGTACCGACGAACGGCGCCCAGGAGAGCCACCACGCCCAGTAGAAGATCGTCCACGCCCCCAGCCACTCACGGTCGGTGAACGCGCCCGTCCGGCTCGCCATCGGCAGCAGCTGGTCCAGGTAGCCGCCGACCGAGGCCGGGATGGTGTCCAGGATGTAGACGGTCGGACCGAGCAGGAACACGAACAGCATCAGGCAGGCCGCGAGGACGATGTTCAGCGTGGACAGCCACTTCACGCCCTTGTGGAGACCGGAGAAGGCCGACAGGACGAAGGCCGCCGACAGCGACACGATGATGATCAGCTGCGTGGACGTGGTGTTCTCCACGTCCATCGTCAGGTTCAGCCCCTCGGCGACCTGGAGGGCGCCCAGGCCCAGACTCGTCGCCGTGCCGAACACCGTCGCGAACACGGCGAGCAGGTCGATCGCCTTGCCCGGCCAGGACGCCGCCCGGCGCGCCCCCATCAGCGGCACGAACGCCGAGCTCAGCCGGTTCCCCCGGCCCTTGCGGAAGCCGGCGTACGCGAGCGCGAGGCCCGCGATGCCGTAGATCGCCCACGGGGTCAGCGTCCAGTGGAAGAACGAGTACTCCAGGGCCGTCCGGGCCGCCGCGCCCGTCCCCGGCGCGACCCCGCTCGCCGGGGGAGGGAACAGGAAGTGCGTCAGCGGCTCCCCGACCCCGTAGAACATCAGGCCGATGCCCATCCCCGCGCTGAACATCATCGCGATCCACGCGAGGTTCGTGAACTCCGGCTCCGAGTCGTCCGCGCCCAGTCTGATCCGGCCGAACCGGCTCAGCGCGATCACCAGGCACAGCACCAGGAAGGTGTCCGCGGCGACCACGAACAGCCAGGCGAAGTTCGCCAGCACCCACTTCAGGGCGGAGGAGGACGCGCTGTCGAAGGAGTCCTCGCCCAGGGCCGCCCAGCCGACGACCGCGACGACCGCCGCGATCCCGATCCCGATGACCTTGCCGTCGGGCCTGCCGTCGGGCCCGTCACCGGGCACGCCGTCAGGAATGATCTCTTCCGTGCTCATGTGACCCCACTATGGTGCGGAATATCGCCTTATCAGGGGGTGGCACGCCGTCTGGCCGTACGGATAGGCTCCCCCTCGGCGCGACTGCACGTTCGAAAGCAAGGGATGCAAGGTGACGGACGGGGCAGCAACTCAGGTCGCTCACGTGCTCGTGGCGGCCGACAAGTTCAAGGGCTCGCTCACGGCCGTACAGGTCGCGGAGCGGGTCACAGCAGGACTGCGACGGGTCGTCCCCGGGCTCACGGTGGAGACCCTCCCCGTGGCGGACGGCGGCGACGGCACCGTCGCGGCGGCCGTCGCGGCCGGCTTCGAGCGGCGCGAGGTCCGGGTGACGGGCCCGCTCGGCGAGCCGGTCACCGCGGCGTACGCGCTGCGCGGCACCACCGCGGTCGTCGAGATGGCGGAGGCCTCGGGCCTCCAGCTCCTCCCGCCCGGCGTGTTCGCCCCGCTGACGGCGACGACGTACGGCTCCGGTGAGCTGCTCCGCGCCGCCCTCGACGCCGGCGCGACCACGCTCGTCTTCGGCGTCGGCGGCAGCGCCACCACCGACGGCGGCTCCGGCATGCTCGCCGCGCTCGGCGCGCGCTTCCTCGACGCGGCCGGCGAGCCCGTGGGCCCCGGCGGCGCGCCCCTCGCGGACCTCGCCACGGCCGACCTCAGCGGCCTCGACCCGCGCTTCGCCTCGGTCGACCTCATCCTCGCGAGCGACGTCGACAACCCGCTGACCGGCCCCAAGGGCGCCCCCGCCGTCTACGGCCCGCAGAAGGGCGCCACCCCGGACGACGTCCGCACGCTCGACGCGGCCCTCGCCCACTTCGCCACCGTCCTGGAGAAGGCCGTCGGCCCCCGGGCCGCCGAGGCCGCCGTCGCGCCCGGCGCGGGCGGCGCGGGCGGCATCGGCTACGGCGCGCTCATCCTCGGCGCGAGCTTCCGGCCCGGCATCGAGCTGATGCTGGAGGTCCTCGGCTTCGCCCCCGCGCTGGAGCGGGCCACGCTCGTCATCACCGGCGAGGGCTCGCTCGACGAGCAGACCCTCCACGGCAAGGCCCCGGCCGGCGTCGCCGCCGCGGCCCGTGCCGCCGGCAAGGAGGTCGTGGCGGTCTGCGGCCGCCTCGCCCTGCCGGCGGAGGCCCTCGGAGCGGCGGGCATCCGCCGCGCCTACGCCCTCGCGGACCTGGAGCCGGACCCGGCGACGTCCATGGCGAACGCGGGCCCGCTGCTCGAAGAGGCCGCCGCGAACCTGGCCCGCGACTTCCTGTCGTAGCCCCGCCCGCGCGGGCCCGCGCCCGGAGGGACGGCGCCCCACGCCCGTGTGGGCGTTCGCCCACGCCCGTGTGGGCAATCGTCCCGCGGGGCGGGACGGGTGGGCACACGGGACGGCGCCTCTAGCGGCGCCTCCCCCGTACGCCCCCGGGGCCCCGCCCCGAGGTGGCCGCACCC
>NZ_JBHWFF010000020.1:0-31432 GCF_042733785.1 Streptomyces sp. NPDC059695
CCCGCCGCCTCGCGGGCCGCGCCGGGCGGAGCGCCGCCGCGCGGGGGGCGCCGCCGCGGCCCGCGCGCCGCGCCCCCGCCCCCCCCCCGGCCGTGTCTCGGTCACGCCGGGCCGCCGAGCGGCCCGACGCGTGCGGCCGGACCACGGGGGTCCAACGCGTGCGGCCGGACCACGGGGGTCCGACGGGTCCGGCCGGGCCACGGAGGCCCGACGGGTGCGGCCGGGCCACGGGGGCCCGACGGGCTCAGCGGATCTCGGAGATCTCCGGACCGCGCTGGAGCTGGCCCATGCCACCGGAGAAGCGGGAGTTCTCCTGCTCCTCCTGCTGCACGCCGTCCGGCACCATCTGCGCGTCGTTCGGCAGCTTGAGGACGATCGGGTCGCGGGGGGCCATCGGGCCGTCGCCGCGGACGACCACGGTGTCCCGGACGATCTGCTCCAGGAGGCCGGCGGCCTCGGGCTGGACCGCGCCCTGCCCGGAGATCACTCCGCGCAGGAACCAGCGGGGTCCGTCGACGCCCACGAAGCGGACCAGCTGCACGCCGCGGTTGCCGTCCGGCAGCTGCACCGGGACCTGCGCCCGCAGCTCCCAGCCGAGGGGCCCCTCGACCTCGTCGATGACACCGCCCTGCTGGACGATGCCGGTGGCGATCTCGTCGCGGACCTCGCCCCAGATGCCCTCGTTCTTGGGGGCGGCGAAGGCCTGCAGCTGGACGGCGCTGTCGCGCAGGACGACGGTGGCCGCGACGATCGCGTCGCCCGCCACCTCCACGCGCAGCTCCATGCCCTCGACTCCGGGCACGAAGATCCCGCCGAGGTCCACGCGGCCCTCGTCGGGCTTGGCGACCTCGGAGATGTCCCAGGGCCCGTCGGGCCGGGGCGCGGGCGGAAGGTTCACGCGGCGCGGCGCCTCGGCGCCGTCCTCGTCCTCCACCGCGTCGACGACCTGCTCGGCCTCGCTCGCCGCGTCCTCGGCGGCACCGCTCTTCTTGCGACGTCCGAACACGTCACTGTCCTTCCCGGTCGGATACGACCGAAGCGTATCGATTCCCACCCGTTGTGCCGTCCACGGCGGCATGACCGCCGGTGGACCCGAAGCCCCCCTCGGCCCGCGCCGAACCGGGAAGCTCCGCCACCTCGTGGAAGCGGACCTTCTCGACCTGCTGGACGACAAGTTGGGCAATCCGATCGAATCGTTCGAACCGCACGTCCTCGCGCGGGTCGAGATTGACCACGATCACCTTGATCTCTCCACGGTACCCGGCATCCACCGTCCCCGGGGCATTCACGAGCGCCACTCCGCAGCGGGCCGCGAGACCGGAGCGCGGGTGCACGAAGGCCGCGTACCCGTCCGGCAGGGCGATGGACACCCCGGTGGGCAGGACGGCGCGCTCACCGGGCGCCAGGACGGCGGCCTCGGTGGTCACGAGGTCGGCCCCGGCGTCGCCGGGATGCCCGTAGGACGGGATCGGTACGTCCGGGTCCACTCGCCGGATCAGTACGTCGACAGGGTTGCGCATCAGGGGTTCACCTCGAAGGCGCGGGCGCGCCGGACCTGGTCGGGGTCGGACATGGCGGCCTGGATCTCCTCCGGGCGGCCGTTGTCGATGAAGTGGTCGACCTTGACCTCGATGAAGAGGGCGTCGGCGCGGACCGCGACGGGGCCCTCGGGCCCGCCGATCCGGCCGACGGCGGTCGAGTAGATCTTGCGGCCGTGCACGGCGGTGACGGCGGCCTCCAGGTGGAGCACGGTGCCGACCGGGACGGGCCGCACGAAGTCGGTCTCCAGGCGTCCGGTCACGGCGATGACCCGCAGCAGCCAGTTCAGGGAGCCGAGGGTCTCGTCGAGCGCGGTGGCGAGCACGCCGCCGTGCGCGAGGCCGGGGGCGCCCTGGTGGTCGGGGGTCACCGTGAACTCGGCGGTGACGGTCACGCCCTCGCCCGCGCGCGCTTCCAGGTGGAGGCCGTGGGGCTGCCCGCCGCCGCACCCGAAGCAGTACTCGTAGTGCGCACCGAGCAGCTCGCCGGGGGCCGGCGCGTCGGGGTGGCGTACCGGCGGTATGGCGTCGGCCGGCGGGGTGAGGGCGGCAGATGTTGCAGTCACAGCCGCAGACCTTACCCGCGCGGATGGGCGCAGGTCGCGCCGTGCCAAGCTTGGACTCATGCAGCCTTCCGCACCGTCTCCGGCCCCCTCCCCCGCGCCCTCCGCCGCGCCGCGCTTCGACGAGCGGCTGACGGCGCCCCGCTCGTGGTGGGCGATCGTGGGTCTGCTCGGCCTCTCCGGGGGCCTGATCATGTTCCCGCTGGGCACGATCCCGATGCTGGGCGGTCTGCTCGTGGCGGCGGTGCTCGCCGGTGTGGCGGTCTCCTCGTACGGATCCGCGCGGATCCGGGTGGTGGCCGGTTCGCTGGTGGCGGGCGACGCGCGGATCCCGGTCACGGCGCTCGGGGCCGCCGAGGTGCTCGACGCGGAGGAGGCGCGCGCCTGGCGCATGCACAAGGCGGACCCGCGCGCCTTCATGCTGATGCGCAGCTACGTGCCGGGGGCGGTGCGGGTCGTGGTGACGGACCCCGCGGACCCGACGCCGTACGTGTACCTGTCCAGCCGTGAGCCCGAGGCGCTGGCCGCGGCCCTGGAGGCGGAGCGCTCCTGACCGGTGCGGCGGCCCGGCCCCGGCGGACCCGTCGGGGCTCCGGGGCGGTCGGCCGACGCGGGGCCCGCCGATCCGGAGGACGCGGGCCTCTCCGGTCTAGAAGCCGAGTTCCTTCGGGTTCTCGGGCTGCTCCAGCGGGGGGAGCTCCGTGAGGGCGTCCCAGGGGACCTGCCGGGCGCGGAGGTCCTTGCGGATGTGCCCGGCGAGTTTCTTGGTGTCGCGGCGGTTCATGACGGCGCCGACGGCGGCGCCCACCATGAAGGGCATGAGGTTCGGCAGGTTGCGCACCATGCGTTTCATGATCTGCTGGCGCAGTTCGCGCTTGAGCTGCCCGCCGAGGGCCGCGTTGACGGTGGTGGGCCGGGTGGGGTCGATGCCCCGCTCCTCGGCCCAGGAGGTCAGATAGGCCGCCGAGCGCTGCGTGAGCCGGCCGGGGGGCCGCAGCCCGTAGACCTCGTGCAGCTCGGCGATGAGTTTGAGCTCGACGGCGGCGACGCCGGTGATCTCGGCCGCCAGCTCGGCCGGCAGGGCCGGGGGTACGGGCAGCATGGCTGCGGCGCCGACGCCCGCGCCCACGGTCGAGCTCGCGTTCGCCGCGCCGGCGACGAGTTTGTCGGCGAGCTCCTCGGGACCGAGGCCGGGGAACTGTCTGCGCAGGGTCGCCAGGTCGCGGACGGGGATCCGCGGGGCGAGGTCGATCAGCCGGTCGGCCAGATGGCCGAGGCCGGCCTTGGCGCTGTCTCCGCCACGCCTCACGCCCTGCCGGACGCCCTGCGTGACGCCGCGCCGGACGGCTTCGATCCGGTCGGAGTCGATCCGGAGCCGGTCGAGCCGGGTCCGCGCGGGATCCGCGAGCCGCCTGACGGCGCCGAGGCGCCCGCCCTGCCGTGCTTCGGGCGGCGCGTCGCCCTGATCCGACCGGACGGGGACGTCGCCCTGTCCTTCACGGACCACTGCGTCGCCCTGCCCCTGGCGGGCCGGCGGGCTCGCCGGATCCGCCTCGGCGATCTCGATGACCGCTTCGAGCGAGGCCGGGAGGCCTCGCTCGTCGTCGTCACGTGCGCCGAGGGAGGGCAGGGAGGCGGTGCGCTCGGCTTCAGGTGCCTCCTGGGCGCCCTCTGCCGGGCCTGTGCCGCCCTTGTGCGTCTCCGAGCTCCTGGGGAGCCGCAGACGCCGCTTCCGGGACGGTGTGTCGCCTGCCACGGCCGGGCGACCTCAGTCGCAGTCGCGGCAGATCGGCTGGCCGTTCTTCTCCCGGGCCAGCTGGCTGCGGTGGTGCACGAGGAAGCAGCTCATGCACGTGAACTCGTCGGCCTGCTTCGGCAGGACCCGGACGGCCAGCTCCTCGTTCGAGAGGTCGGCGCCGGGAAGCTCCAGGCCTTCGGCGGCCTCGAACTCGTCGACGTCGACGGTCGAGGTCGACTTGTCGTTCCGGCGGGCCTTCAGTTCTTCAAGGCTGTCCGAGTCGACGTCGTCGTCGGTCTTGCGTGGGGTGTCGTAATCCGTTGCCATGTCGCTCTCCCCCTCTGGGTGGTTGCGGTGTCTCCAGCGCACGTAACGCGTGAGAGGTCGGACTTGTGCCCGACCTGAGGCGGAGATTTTGCCTCACATCAAGGTCTGTTACTCAATCGACACCCGTCGCGCACTCTCGCGAGTGATCGGCTTCGGGTGGCGAACCGGACCGTACACGGTCCTCCGGGCGGCCCTCACGGGCGCCACCCCGTGTACTTCCCGTCATTCCAGGCCCCGGAAACCCGGACTTTTCCTGGTTTTCCGAGGGATTTCCCGGTCACGGAGAGTGGAGGGCCGGGCACCCTCTCCTGTGATCGATCACACATGAGCGTCTCAGGATCGGAGCTCCGGAATTCCGCGCAAAGCGAACGGAACCGGTCGGCTCGTGCAGTGTGTCAGATCGGCAGAGTGACGCGCATCACGAGACCGCCGCCCTCGCGCGGCTCCGCGATGATACGGCCGCCGTGGGCACGCGCCACGGAACGCGCGATCGACAGGCCGAGGCCGACCCCCTTGTCGCTGCCGGTCCGCTCCTGCCGGAGCCTCCTGAACGGCTCGAAGAGGTTGTCGATCTCGTACGCGGGGACCACCGGTCCCGTGTTCGACACGACCAGCACCGCCTGACCGTCCTTGACCTCGGTGGTGACCTCCACCCAGCCGCCCTCCCGTCGCCCGCCACCGCCCTTCTCCGGAAGCGCTTCGCGCTGCCCCGTCTCACTCGGCACGTTGTACCGCACGGCGTTCTGGAGCAGGTTCAGCGCGATCCGTTCGAGGAGGACCCCGTTGCCCTGGACGACGGCGGGCGCGCGCTCCCCGCGGATCTCCACGCCCTTGGCCTCGGCCTCGGCGTGCACCTGGTCGACGCCCCGCTCGGCGACCTCGGCCAGGTCGACGGGTTTGCGCTCGATGATCTGGTTGTCGCTCCGGGCGAGCAGCAGCAGGCCCTCGACGAGCTGCTCGCTGCGCTCGTTGGTCGCGAGCAGGGTCTTGCCCAGTTGTTGGAGCTCGACCGGCGCGCCCGGGTCCGAGAGGTGGACCTCCAGGAGGGTGCGGTTGATCGCGAGCGGGGTCCGTAGTTCGTGCGAGGCGTTCGCGACGAACCGCTGCTGGGCCGTGAAGGCCCGCTCCAGGCGCTCCAGCATCTCGTCGAAGGTGTCGGCGAGCTCCTTGAGCTCGTCGTCCGGGCCGTCCAGCTCGATCCGCCGGGTCAGATCGGAACCGGCCACCTGGCGGGCGGTCCGGGTGATCCGGCCGAGCGGGGACAGCACCCGGCCCGCCATGGCGTAGCCGAAGGCGAAGGCGATGATGCTCAGCCCCAGCAGGGCGAAGAGGGACCTGCGCAGGAGGTCGTGCAGGGCGATGTCGCTCTGGTGCCGCAGACAGAGCGTGACGGCGTCGTTGAGCTGGTCGCCGGTGGGCGACTCGGGCAGCCGGCACCCGGAGGTGGTGGGCTGGACCGTGCCGTTGACGACCTTGAAGGGCAGCTGGGAGGTGCTGTCGCTGAGTGCCTGGGCGGTGAACAGGTAGATGATCGACAGCAGCAGGATGCCGGCGATCAGGAACATCCCGCCGTACAGCAGCGTGAGCCGTATCCGGATGGTCGGCCGGAGCAGCGGCCGGACGGGGTCCCGGGGGTCCCAGGTGGGTTTCGGAGGCGCCTGGGGATGGGGCGCGGGAGTGGTGGCCATCGGGTCAGATCCGGTACCCGGAACCGGGGACCGTGACGATGACCGGCGGTTCGCCGAGCTTGCGGCGCAGGGTCATGACGGTGACGCGCACGACGTTGGTGAACGGGTCGGTGTTCTCGTCCCAGGCCTTCTCCAGGAGCTGCTCGGCCGAGACGACGGCGCCCTCGCTGCGCATGAGGACCTCCAGGACGGCGAACTCCTTCGGCGCGAGCTGGACCTCCTTGCCCTCGCGGAAGACCTCGCGGCGGTTCGGGTCGAGCTTGATGCCGGCGCGCTCCAGGACGGGCGGGAGCGGGACCGTGGTGCGGCGGCCGAGGGCGCGCACGCGCGCGGTGAGCTCGGTGAAGGCGAAGGGCTTCGGGAGGTAGTCGTCCGCCCCGAGCTCCAGGCCCTCGACGCGGTCGCTGACGTCGCCGGAGGCGGTGAGCATCAGGACACGGGTGGGCATGCCGAGCTCGACGATCTTGCGGCAGACGTCGTCCCCGTGGACGAGCGGGAGGTCGCGGTCGAGGACCACGACGTCGTAGTCGTTGACTCCGACGCGCTCCAGGGCCGCGGCGCCGTCGTACACGACGTCGACGGCCATGGCCTCCCGGCGCAGTCCGGTGGCCACCGCATCGGCGAGCAGCTGCTCGTCCTCGACGACGAGTACGCGCACGTCGTAGATCCTTCCGTTGAGCCGCTGTCCGAGGTGGGGACCGGCTGAAATCTGAGCACTGACTGTGCGTGTCCATCCTGCCCCGTACGCGCGTAAACCGGCTGTAAGACGGCGGTGCGGGGCCAGGGCGGAGGGGGTGGTGAGCGGGGGGCGCGCGATGGGGCGTGCGGCCCGGAACGAAGAATTCACCGGATTCTCGGGCCAGTTGAGGTTTCTCTGAGGAAGGGGCTGGGGAGGACGACTGCACACCCCGTGATCACGCCCTGTATGTGGCGCGCCACCTACCGCTCTCTGTCTCCCAGAGTTCGCAGTGTGTGATCCACCCACCCTCGGCACACCCCCGTGCCACCGGACCCACGAGGAGGGGGCGCACGATGGACGCTTTCACCGCAGGACTGCTGCACCGCATCAGGACCACGCAGACGGACCTCACGCGGGCCCGTGAGACGGGCGACGACTACCTGGCGGACATGGAGCAGGCGGAGCTGGACGACCTGCACCGGCTCGCCGCCGAGCACGGCGTGGAGGTGGCCGCGCCGGGCGTCTGACCCGTCCCACCCGTCCGCACCGGACTCCCCGTCCGGCGCGAACGCCGTCCGACCCGTTCACGGTCCGGCCCGCACCGCCGTCAGGTCCGCGGGCCGTCCGATCCGTAGGTACGCGGGGGCCCCGGCGCCGTCCTGGCACCGGGGCCCCCGTGCGTCCGTCTCCCGGACCGCTAGTCGTGCCAGGCCCCCAGGTCCTCCAGGAGCTCCTGGAGGGGCCCGAAGAGGCCCGGAGAGGCCGCGAGGGTCAGTTCCCCGGACTCGGGCTCGCCGGGCCGGCCGCCCGTGAGGCCGCCGGCCTCGCGGGCGACGAGCGCGCCCGCCGCGAGGTCCCAGGGGTTGAGCCCGCGCTCGTAGTACGCGTCGAGGCGTCCCGCGGCGACGTCGCAGAGGTCGATGGCGGCCGAGCCCCCGCGGCGGATGTCGCGGACGCGCGGGATGACCTGCCGGGCCACGTCCGCCTGGTGGGCGCGGCGGGCCTGGACGTATCCGAAGCCGGTGCCGAGGAGGGCCTGGTCCAGCGGGGGCGAGGGGCGGACGGCGAGCCTCCGCTCCCCCGCGTACGCGCCGCCGCCGAGGACGGCCCGGTAGGTCTCGCCGCGCATCGGGGCCTCGACCACGCCGACGACGGTCTCGCCGTCGCGTTCGGCCGCGATGGAGACCGCCCAGGTCGGCAGGCCGTAGAGGTAGTTCACGGTGCCGTCGAGCGGGTCGATCACCCAGCGGATCCCGCTGGTGCCGGGGCTCGACGCGCCCTCCTCGCCGAGGAAGCCGTCCTGCGGGCGGTGCTCGGAGAGGAAGCCGGTGATCAGCTTCTCGGCGGCGATGTCCATCTCGGTGACGACGTCGATGGGGCTCGACTTGGTCTTCGCCACGGCGAGGTCGTCCGGCCGTCCGTCGCGCAGCAGCGCTCCGGCGCGCCGGGCGGCCTCCAGGGCGAGGTCGAGCAGTTCGGTGAGCAGGGGGTCGGGAACGTCGGTCACGCGGGCTCCTTACGCGTACGGGCTGTCGGCTCCGGCGGCGGCGGGCCGCTCGGCCCTGGCCGGGCAGCAGCCGATCGGGCAGAGGTCGTGAGAGGCACCGAGGGCGCCGAGGGCGCAGCGCTCGGCCCTGACCCCCCGCTCGTTCGCGGCACGCTCCAGGACGAGCTCGCGGACGGCGGCGGCGAAGCGCGGGTCGGCCCCGACGGTCGCCGAGCGCCGGACCGGCAGGCCGAGCTCGGCGGCCTTGGCGGTGGCCTCCGTGTCGAGGTCGTACAGGACCTCCATGTGGTCGGAGACGAAGCCGATCGGGACCATGACCGCGGCGGGCACGCCGGCGCCGTGGAGCTCCTCCAGGTGGTCGCAGATGTCGGGCTCCAGCCACGGGATGTGGGGGGCGCCGCTGCGGGACTGGTAGACGAGCTTCCAGGGGTGGTCGATCCCGGTCTCCTCGCGGACCGCGTCGGCGATGACCCGCGCCACGTCGAGGTGCTGCCGCACGTAGGCCCCGCCGTCGCCGTGCTCGGTGACCGGTCCCGAGCTGTCGGCGGCGGAGTCGGGGATGGAGTGGGTGGTGAAGGCGAGGTGGGCGCCGTCCCGTACGGCCGGGTCGAGCTCCGCGAGGGAGGCGAGGACGCCCTCGATCATCGGCCGGACGAAGCCGGGGTGGTTGAAGTAGTGCCGGAGCTTGTCGACCCGGGGCAGCGGGAGTCCCTCCGCCTCCAGGGTGGCGAGCGCGTCGGCGAGGTTCTCGCGGTACTGGCGGCAGCCGGAGTAGGAGGCGTAGGCGCTGGTGGCGAGGACGGCGATGTGGCGCCGCCCGTCGGTGACCATCTCGCGGAGGGTGTCGGTGAGGTACGGCGCCCAGTTCCGGTTTCCCCAGTAGACCGGCAGGCCGAGCCCGGCCTGCGCGAAGTCCTTCCGCAGCGCGTCGAGGAGCGCGCGGTTCTGGTCGTTGATCGGGGAGACGCCGCCGAAGAGGAAGTAGTGCTGGCCCACTTCCTTGAGCCGTTCCTTCGGGATGCCTCGGCCGCGCGTCACGTTCTCCAGGAACGGGACCACGTCGTCCGGGCCCTCGGGGCCGCCGAACGAGAGCAGCAGCAGGGCGTCGTACGGGGCGGGATCGTGCTGATCGGACATGGCACCGATCCTCCCACCCGCCTCCGGCGGCGGAGGGCGCGGCCCTTCCGTGCCTGGCTGTCCGTACAAGCGTGCGTCGAGCCGTTCGTCCGAAAAACGGGGATGACCGATCGACTTCAACACCGTAGGCTTTAGCTATTAATTACACGTGTTGACCAAGGACCTCTCTTGCCCAGTCCCTACCGCGCGATCTTCGCGGCGCCCGGAACCACATCGTTCTCCGTCGCGGGGTTCCTCGGCCGCATGCCGCTGTCCATGATGGGCATCGGCATCGTGACCATGATTTCGCAGGTCACAGGCCGGTACGGCCTGGCCGGCGCGCTCTCGGCGACGCTCGCGATGTCCGCCGCGGTCCTCGGCCCCCTGGTCTCGCGCCTGGTCGACCGGCACGGACAGCGCAGGGTGCTCCGGCCGGTGACGCTGGTCTCGCTCGTCGCGGCCGCCGGGCTCCTCCTGTGCGTGCAGCAGAAGGCCCCGGACTGGACCCTCTTCGTCTTCACGGCCGTGATCGGCTGTGTGCCGAGCGTCGGCGCGATGACCCGCGCCCGCTGGGCGGAGATCTACCGGGGCGAGGAGCGGCGCCTGCACACGGCGTACTCCTGGGAGTCGATCGTCGACGAGACGTGCTTCATCTTCGGCCCGATCCTCTCCATCGGGCTGTCCACGGCCTGGTTCCCCGAGGCCGGCCCCCTGTTCGCCGGGGTGTTCCTCGCCATCGGCGTCTTCTGGCTGACCTCGCAGCGCGCGACGGAACCGGTTCCGCACCCCCAGCAGGGCGCGCGGGGCTCCTCCGCGCTCCGCTCCCCCGGCCTCCAGGTGCTCGCCCTCGCGTTCGTCGCGACCGGCGCCATCTTCGGCTCGGTCGACGTGGTGACCGTCGCCTTCGCCGAGGAGCAGGGCCAGAAGGCCGCCGCGAGCCTGGTCCTGGCCGTCTACGCGCTGGGCTCCGGCCTGGCCGGTGCCGTCTTCGGACTCCTGCACCTCAAGGGCGAGCCGTCCCGCAGATGGCTCCTGGGCATCTGCGCGATGGCCGTGAGTATGATCCCCCTCCTACTGGCCGGGAACCTGCCGTTGCTGGCCGTGGCGCTCTTTGTCGCGGGCCTGTCCATCGCACCGACGATGGTGACCACCATGGCCCTCGTCGAAGCGCACGTACCGCGCACCAAGCTGACCGAGGGCATGACCTGGACGGGTACCGGGCTCGCCGTCGGCGTGGCGCTCGGCTCCTCGGCCGCCGGCTGGGTCGTCGACGCGTCGGGGGCGAAGGCGGGGTACGTGGTGCCCGTCGTCTCGGGCGCGCTCGCGGTCGCGGTGGGTCTCCTCGGACACCGCCGGCTGCGCAGGCCGGTGCCGAACCGGGAGGGGCAGCGTGGGCACGACGACAGCAGCGGGGACAGCGGGGTCGGGGAGCGCCAGGACGGCGGGCAGCCCGTGGCGTAACTGGGCGGGGAACGTCACCTCCCGCCCGGTGCGGGAGGTGAGCCCGGCCTCGGCCGAGGAGCTCGCCGAGGCGGTGCGCCGTGCGGCCGAGGACGGCCTTCGGGTCAAGACCGTCGGCACCGGCCACTCGTTCACCTCGATCGCGGCCACCGACGGCGTCCTCATCCGGCCCGGGCTGCTGACCGGGATCCGGCGGATCGACCGCGAGGCGATGACCGTCACCGTCGAGTCGGGCACCCCGCTCAAGCGGCTCAACGTGGCGCTGGCCCGGGAGGGCCTGTCGCTCACGAACATGGGCGACATCATGGAGCAGACCGTCGCCGGCGCCACCTCCACCGGCACGCACGGCACGGGCCGCGAGTCGGCGTCCATCGCCGCGCAGATCCGCGAGCTGGAGCTGGTGACGGCCTCGGGCGAGCTGCTGACCTGCTCGGCGAAGGAGAATCCGGAGGTCTTCGCGGCCGCCCGGATCGGACTGGGCGCGCTCGGCGTGGTCACGGCGATCACCTTCGCGGTGGAGCCGGTCTTCCTGCTCACCGCGCGCGAGGAGCCGATGACCTTCGACCGGGTCACCTCGGAGTTCGACGCGCTGCACGCGGAGAACGAGCACTTCGAGTTCTACTGGTTCCCGCACACGGACAACTGCAACACCAAGCGCAACAACCGCAGCGCGGGCCCCGCCGCACCGCCCGGTCGGGTCAGCGGCTGGATCGAGGACGAGTTCCTCTCCAACGGGGTCTTCCAGCTCGCCTGCTCGCTGGGCCGCGCGGTGCCGCCGGTCATCCCGTCGATCGCCAAGGTCTCCAGCCGGGCCCTGTCCGCCCGTACGTACACCGACATCCCGTACAAGGTCTTCACCTCGCCGCGCCGGGTCCGCTTCCTGGAGATGGAGTACGCGCTTCCGCGGGAGGCGGCGGTCGCCGCGCTGCGCGAGCTCAAGGCCATGGTCGAGCGCTCGCCGCTCAAGGTGAGCTTCCCGGTGGAGGTGCGCACGGCGCCGGCGGACGACATCGCGCTCTCCACGGCCTCGGGGCGGGAGACCGCGTACATCGCCGTCCACCTGTACAGGGGAACGCCCCACCAGGGGTACTTCACCGCGGTGGAGCGCATCATGACGGCGCACGGGGGCCGTCCCCACTGGGGCAAGGTGCACACCCGCGACGCCGCCTACCTGTCCGCGGCCTACCCGCGCTTCGCCGAGTTCACGGCACTGCGCGACCGGCTCGACCCGGACCGGCTGTTCGCCAACGACTACCTGCGGCGGGTCCTGGGCGACTGACGGTCACCCGGCTCCCGTGCCGGTGCCGGTTCCGGTGGCCGCGTCGCCCCCGGCCGGTGACGGGACCGAGGGAAGCTCCGGCGCGCCCGTGGTCGGCTCCTGGGTCGGCGCGGTCGGTTCCGTGGTCGGACCGGTCGGCGTCGGGGCGGGCGTGGTCGCGCCGCCGGACCCGGAGGGGGTGGGCTCCGTCGACGGCGTCCCGGTGGCCGGCTCCCGGCTCGGCGTGGGGTCCGCCGTGGGGGTGCCGGAACCGCCCCGCTGGCGCCCGGTGCCGTCCGCGGAGCCGGACGGCGCGGGGGTCGGCTCCTGGCCCCGCTCGGGCGCGTCGTGGCCCGTGTCCCCGCCGCCCCGGACGACGGAGCCGAAGGTGGTGGTGCCCTGCTTGCCGCTGAAGTCCTGCCCGGAGACCAGCTCGTAGGCGGTGATGCCGCCCATGGTGACGCCGAAGACGAGCGCGGCGGCGATCGCCGGGCGCCTCCATCCCCGCACGCGCGTGCCGTGGGTGGTCGCCTCGCCGAACTCCTCGTCGACCGGCTCTCCGGACGGCAGCGGGGCCCGCACGGTGCCGAGCATGAGGGTGCGGTCGTCCCGCGGACCGGCCGGGAGCGGAACCTGACGCGCCTTCGGCTTGGCCGCCGCGGTCGCGTCGCGGACCTGCTCGCCGGTGCGCTTGAACAGGTGCTGGAAGAGCGGTCCGCCGCAGGTCGCGATGACACTGATCACACCGGCGCCGAGGATCGTGCCGTACACGCCGAGGGTCGAGGCGAGCTTGGCGGCGATGACCGCGGCCAGGGCGCTGCCGGAGACCTGAGCCACGCTCAGGTCGACCCTTCTCCCGGTGCTCTTCTTCGCCTCCTCCGGCTCGTCCCTGTCGGTTTCCGGCCCGTGACGCATCTCCGACCCCTGATGATTCATCCGTTCGTCTTGCACCCAGAAGGGACATACGGGAGAAGCGATTAGTTCCGTTTCTGGTGTTTCTGTGAAGAGCGACACGTACGGGGGAAGATCACGGACACTCAACTCCCGTACCGCCCGAGAAGTTGAGCGGCGCGCCGGTCCACCCAGGTGGCCCGAATGGAGTACATTGACGAACCCTGGGTCCGGACGCCCTCACGGGTGCCCGGGATCACGGGGAGGGGGCCGGACACGGCGCTCGAACCGGCGGCGCCTCGGCATCGCACGGGAACCGGCTGCGGAGAGTGACAGCCAGTCACTCCGGGTAGTGATCAGGTAACCGTGCCATAACGGCGTTCCAGGGTCCATGCCCGACACGCCGGGCAACTCGGCAAGGTAGTGGCAGGCTGCACCCGGGCAGGCCACACTCGACTAGCGGAAGCAGCGACGCACGTGACGTCGGCAGGCACCACCCGGGAGGTCCCCATGCCCGAACTGCGTGTCGTGGCCGTCTCCAACGACGGCACACGACTGGTGCTGAAGGCTGCTGACAGCACGGAGTACACACTTCCGATCGACGAGCGGCTCCGTGCCGCCGTGCGCAACGACCGCGCGCGCCTCGGCCAGATCGAGATCGAGGTGGAGAGCCACCTCCGCCCCCGCGACATCCAGGCCCGTATAAGGGCCGGTGCCTCCGCGGAGGAGGTCGCCCAGCTCGCCGGCATCCCCGTCGACCGCGTGCGCCGCTTCGAGGGCCCCGTGCTCGCGGAGCGCGCCTTCATGGCCGAGCGCGCCCGCAAGACGCCGGTCCGCAGGCCTGGGGAGAACAGCGGACCGCAGCTCGGCGAGGCGGTGCAGGAGCGGCTGCTGCTGCGCGGCGCCGAGAAGGACACCGTGCAGTGGGACTCCTGGCGCCGGGACGACGGCACCTGGGAGGTGCTGCTGGTCTACCGGGTCGCGGGCGAGGTCCACACCGCCAGCTGGACGTACGACCCGCCGCGGCGCCTCGTGCAGGCCGTGGACGACGAGGCGCGGGCCCTGATCGGCGAGACCGACGACACGATCGCCGCCGCCCCGGAGCCCAGCTTCCCGTTCGTGCCGCGCATCGCCCGGCTGCCCCGGGACAGGCCGCTCGACCGCGCCCTGGACCGCCAGATCGACCGGTCCGACCGTCAGCTGGAGCGGGCTCCCTCGCCCGTCGAGCCGGAGGACGAGCGGGACTCGCTGACGAGCCTCCTGGAGGCCGTGCCGAGCTTCCGCGGCGACATGGTGGTGCCCGAGCAGCCGGACGGCGAGCCGTCCGACGAGGCGGAGGCGGAGGAGCCGCCGGCCCCGGCCGCCTCGGCGGGCGCGGGTTCGGCGTACGCCGACGTCCTGATGCCCCGGGCGGTCTCCGGCCACCGGGACCGGCTGCACGGCGCCACCGACCGCCAGGCGGAGGCGGACGGCGTCCGCCCGGGCCGCCGCGCGGCCGTGCCGAGCTGGGACGAGATCGTCTTCGGCACCCGCAGGAAGAAGCAGGACTGACGTCCGTACGCGCACGCGTGTGTACGGGGAGGGCCCGCGCCGTTCGACGGCGCGGGCCCTCCGCGTACGGGATCCGGGCGGGCCCTCCGCGTACGGGATCAGGTCGGCCCGTTCCCGTACGGCGCCCGGTCGGGCCGTCCTCCGGCTACCTCGGGTCCGGGCCCGTGGCGACCGGGCGGGCCGGGTCGGAGGACCACTCCGACCAGGAACCGGCGTAGAGGCCCGCCGGGATGCCCGCGATCTCCAGGGCGAGCACCTCGTGGGCACCCGACACGCCCGAGCCGCAGTAGACGGCGACCGGGGTCCCCTCGGCCGCGCCGAGGGCGGTGAAGCGGTCCCGGAGCACGTCGGCGGCGAGGAAGAGGCCCTCCGCGTCGACGTTCTCCGTCGTCGGGGCCGAGACCGCGCCCGGGATGTGCCCGCCGACCCGGTCGATCGGCTCCACGTCACCCCGGTAGCGCTCGGCCGCCCGCGCGTCCAGGAGCAGCCCCGTACCGGGGAACGCCGCCGCCGCGTCGGCGTCGAGCAGCCCGAGGCCGCCCGGCTGCGGCCGGAAGTCGCCCGGCTCGGGGGCGGGGACCTTCTCCGTGACCTCGCCCGTCCAGGCCGCGAGGCCCCCGTCCAGGACCCGCACGTCGGGGTGGCCCGCCCAGCGGAGCAGCCACCAGGCGCGGGCCGCGCCCCAGCCCAGACCGCCGTCGTAGACGACGACCGGTGCGTCCGCCGAGACCCCCGCCCGGCGCATCACGGCCCCGAAGGCCTCCGGGTCGGGCAGCGGGTGCCGGCCGCCGCTGCCGGGAGGTCCCGCGAGTTCCGCGTCGAGGTCGACGTAGACCGCGCCGGGAAGGTGTCCGGCCTCGTAGGCGGGCCGTCCGGGCGGGCCGCCGAGCGTCCAGCGGACGTCCAGGAGGACCGGCGGCCGCGGCCCGGCCGACTCGCTCAGCAGTTCGCTTGCGGAGATGATGGGGTTCATGGGGGCCATCCTCGCGCAGCCGCACGGCCCGCGGGGACGGACCCGGCGACCTCCGTCCGGATCGCGCCACCGACCGGTGCGGCCGGGGCGCGCGGCGACGCCGTCGGTGGCACCATCGGACGGGGACACGGCCACGACGATGGTCCGAGGAGAGAGTGACGATGACCGAGGCGACTCCGCGATCGCCCGGCACACCCTGCTGGGTGAGCCTGATGGTGCACGGACTTGACGCCACGCAGGAGTTCTACAACGCGCTCTTCGACTGGGAGTTCGTCCCCGGTCCCCAGCAGCTCGGCCCGTACGTGCGCGCCCTGCTCGGCGGCAAGGAGGTGGCGGGCATCGGCCAGCTGCCTCCCGACCGGCACCTGCGCATCGCCTGGACCCCCTACCTGGCCGCCGAGGACGCCGACGAGACCGCCGAGCGCATCCGCTGCTGCGGCGGCACGGTCGCCGTCGGCCCGCTGGACGCGGGCGAGGCGGGCCGTCTGGCGATCTGCTCCGACCCCGCCGGCGCGGTCTTCGGCGTCTGGCAGGCGGAGGAGCACCACGGCACGGTGATCGCGGGCCCGCCGGGGACCCCGGTGTGGAACGAGCTCCTCACGTACGAGACCTCCGCGATCGGCAAGTTCTACCGGACGGTCTTCGGCTACGAGGTGGAGCCGGTCGTCTCCGCGGACCACGACTACGCGACGCTCCTCGCGGCGGGGGCCCCGGTGGCCTCGCTGCACGGCGTCGGCGACGAGCTGCCCCGGGACCGGGGCCCGCACTGGATGACGTACTTCGAGGTCGCCGACACGGACGCGGCGGCGGGGCTCGTCCTGGAGCTCGGCGGCCGGGTGCTGCGCGCGCCGCGCGAGGGCACGGCGGGGCGGCTCGCCGTGGTGGCGGATCCGGAGGGCGCGGTCTTCACCCTGGTCAGGTCCGCCGAGCACTGACCGCTCCGGGAGGGGCTCCCGGCTCGGCCCGGTCGGATCGGCTCCGTCGACGCGGCTCGCTCGGATCGGCCCCGTCGACTCAGTCCGGTCGGATCGGCCCCGTCGACGCGGGCCGGTCGGCCGGGTCCTGCCCGCTGGGCCCGTCACCTCGGCCCTGCCCGCGGACTCAGACCGCGCGCCCCCGCCCGCGCGCCTCCCGGCGGCTCAGGTCCGGAGGCTCCGCGCCAGGCCGCGGCGCAGCCGGGACGCGGCCGTCCGGGCGGGGGCGGGTCCTCCGCCCGGCAGGCCGAGTTCGGTCAGGCGCTCGACCGTGAAGTGGTGGGCGGTGCCGGGCTCGGCGTGGTGCTCCTGGAGGAAGGCGGCGGCCTCCGCGCGCAGTCCCGGGTGGACCTTGTGCCGCATGCAGTAGCCGACGGCGCGCACCAGCGGCGTGAGCGAGGCCGGTGCCACGCCGGGCAGGGCGGGTTCCTCCCCTCCCTCCAGGTCCGCGACCAGGTGGTCGACGACGGTGAGCGGGATGCGGTTGCTGTTCTCGAAGGGGGTGAGCCGTTCGAGGACCTCGTCCGTGCCCACGCGCGCGATGGGGACGCCGTAGTAGACCGCGGCGGTGATCATCGCCGTGGAGAAGCAGCCGACGACCAGCTCCGGCCGGCAGCGCTCGTAGAAGGTCTCGGCGAGCAGGGGGCCGTCGAGGACCGTGAGGCGCACGCCGCTCCGCCCGGCCTCCTCGTCCAGGGCCTGGGAGTAGCGGGCGGGCGCGGTCGGGTGCGGCTTGAAGACGATAGAGCGGTGCCCGGCCGCGGCGGCCCCGCGCAGCATCCGTACGTGCAGCTCCTCCTCCTCCTCGGCGGTGAGCAGGGACAGGGCGGCGAGGTACTGGCCGAGGAGCAGCGCCGTCGGCTCCGCGGCGGCGGCGCGCGCGATCTCCGGGTCGTCGGCCGCCTCCTCCGCGATCTCGGCGAGGACGGCACGGAAGGCGGTGTCGGGGACGAGCTCGGACTCGACCCCGTACTCGGTCAGGAGGAGGGGGCGGAGACCCGGCACGAGGTCGAGGTGGAGGACCCGGCGGACGCGGCAGGCGATCGACTGCGCGAGGTCGGAGCGGGTCGGGCCGTAGCTCATGAGGCCGTCGGCGTAGACGTGCACGGTGCTCTCGGGGAAGGTGCCGGCGAGCGCCTTGGCCGGGTTGACCTGGATGGATTCGACGATCAGCTCGACCGGTCCGGTGCCGAGGTCCCAGGCGGTGCGCAGGACGCGCTGCCAGAGCGGTGCCTCTTCGGGGCGGGGGGCCCAGGCGGCCGGGTGGTACGGGTGGATCGTCTCGTTCCAGTCGAGGGTGCCGTCGAAGCGCGCGGCGATCCGCTCGTACCCGGTCATGGTCTCCAGGCGCAGCGCGGTCTCCGGGATCTCGGCGTTGTGCGAGAGCAGCAGGAGCCTGCGGGCGGAGTCGCGGGGGCCGAACTGCCCGGCGTCGAGCGCGGCGGCGAGGGTGGCGGCGCCGTACAGGGTGGACACCTGGAAGATCTGGACCGGCAGATCGACGGCGGGTGCCCGCTCGGGGGCTTCGGCCTTCTCGGCGGCTTCGGCGTTCTCGGCGGCGGGTGCCATGGGTCAGGCGGTCCTTCCGGTGTCGCGCAGGCTCCGGAGGAGGGTGCTGCGGGGGGTGTCCATGGTGGCGAGGGTCTCGTCGAGGACCTCCTGCGGCATGCGGTGCAGGGCGTCGTGGACGTCGGCGCGCAGCTTCGTGGCGACGGCCGGGTCGTACTTGTCCACCTTCCCCATGTGGAAGGCGATCATCGCGCAGTACGTACGGACCGCCTTCGGCAGGAAGCGGTCCGCCTCCGGGTCCCGCGAGACGTCGTCGAGCAGCAGGTCGTACGAGGGGATGAAGTCCAGCTGACGGTTGTCGGTGATCTGGGTGAGCGAGGTGGTGACGCCCCGCCGGTAGAAGACCCCGTGCAGGGAAAGCGCGGCGAACGTGCGCGCCTTGAGGTGGAGCCGCCAGATCCAGAGACGGTCCTCGGCTGTGCGCAGAGAAGTCTCGAAACGGGATTCCCCGTTCTCGAAAAGGCGCCCGCTGTACACACCGAAGGGGACGAAGGGATAGTCGACCATCGTCACCATGCTGGCCGGCGAAATGCCGTCCCTGGGGTCCATCACGACGTCGCGCCGTTTGGCCGGGGCGTATCGGATCTGCCGCTTCCGGCCCTCCGAGAGGACGTGGTCGGTCCGGGCGAAGTCGCAGTCGAGGCGGGAGATTCCGGCCACGGCGGCGCTCAGGTGGCCGGGCGCGTACCAGTCGTCGCCGTCGAGGAACGTGAGGTAGTCGCCGCGTGCCGCGTCGATTCCGGTGTTGCGGGCCTGGGCGACGCCCCGGTTCGTCTCGTGCCGGATGACGGTGGCGTTCGGCAGCCGGTCGCGCCAGCGGTCGAGGATCTCCGGGGTGTCGTCCGTCGAGCAGTCGTCGATCAGCAGGAACTCGAATTCCGGATCCGCGTTGTTCGCGAGGCTGCGCAGGGTGTCGGGCGCGTATGCCCCGACATTGTGGAACGGTACGACGACGGACAGTTTCGGCACTCGGGATCCCCATACTGAATCGAACAATTAAACGCCGCTACGGCGGGCACAGTAACGACCGACTTTTCCCGGCGAACGATCCGCGTGTGCACTCCGGGTGAACTCTTGTCGTATCCGGCGCGAACCCCCGTCACCGGCGGGCCCGCCGGCGGTGCAGGAAGCCCGTCGCCACGAGCGCGAGGAGCGCCACCGCTCCCACCGCGCCGCCGAGCTTGATCCCCGGCGGCCGGAAGGAGCAGCTGACCGTGGTCGCCCGCCCGTCGAGGGGGACGGCGACGAAACCCTGGTACGCGCGCGCGGGGCGGGCGTCGGCGTCACCGGCGGCGCAGCGCCACCCGGAGATGCGCGGCGCTGCGAGGACCGCGACGCCCGTGCTGCCCGGGGGCAGTTCGGCGGTGACCGTGTGCCCGTCGGCACGCACGCGCGTGGCGCCGGTGGCGGTGAGCCGCGCCACGGCGGAGTCCAGCCGGGCCCGGACCAGGCAGCCGACGGGCTCCCGGGGCAACCGCACCTTGCCCTCGGGCCCGAGGTCGATCCGTACCGCGCCGGAGTCCGGGACGGTTCCGAGGGCCTGCATGGGGGCGCGGACGGACGGCGGTTTGCCGTCGAACTTCACCGGCCGCTCCCCCGCGAGGGTCGCCGCGCCCTTGTAGTCGGGCGCCCAGAACCAGACCTGGGAGCCCACGGGGCAGGTGGCCGTGAGGGTGCGGCCGGTGCGGCGCGGGACGGGCAGCTCGTACACGTCGGCGCCGAGGAGGCGTTCCTGCCGCGCGAAGGCCGAGTCCCCGGGGTGCGTGGCCGGGCGCTGCGGCGGGCGGACGGTGATCAGCGGCGGGACGGGGGTCGTCGTGACGGTGACCGTGGCGCGGGGCGCGGCGTCCTGCCGTACCGGCTCCGTGGGCTTCGAGCGCAGCCGGGTGCCGATGGAGAAGAGGGCGTCCGCGACGGGGTTGTCGAGGGTGACGGGGTGCCGGCCCTTCGCGTAGAAGCCGAAGCCGAGCGAGGCCAGGGTCCGGGACGTCACGTCCGAGGTGAGGCTGCTGTAGTAGTCGGCGCCCTGCCCTCCGACGAGCAGCACGTCGTTGCCTCCGGGGACCTCGCCGGGGTCCGTGCGGTGGCGCGGCCAGTCGTCCGCGCGGGCCACCTCGGCAGCGGCGGTGACGTGCCAGGGGCCGACCCGGGGCGACCAGGAGACCTTGCTCCGCTGCTGCTCCTCGATCCGCTTCCCGGTGACGGCCACCTCCCCGGCCTGGGCGGCGACGAGGAGGACCACGGCGAGGACGGGGAGGAGGCGCGCGGTGGACCGGCGGCGGGCGCCCAGGGCCAGGAGGACGGCGGCGAGCGCGAGGAACACGGCGGCGCCGAGCGCGGGGAAGGTCCAGCGGTCGATGTCGACGCTCCCGCGGGCCGCCCACGCCAGGGCGCCGAGCAGCGACGCGCCCGCGAGGAGCGCCGGCGGCCGGGGCACGCCCCCCGCGGCCGAGAACCAGGCGCCGATCAGGAGGAGACCGCACAGGACGAAGGTCTGACGGTACGGAATGCCGTTCGGCGACGCGCCCGCGTGCCACAGGAGATGGGTGGGCTCCCACTGGAGGGAGAGCGTCACCAGGACGACCGCGGCCGTCCAGCCCACCCGGACGCGGGGGGCGACGGCCCGGTTGAAGGGCAGCGTCAGGGCCAGTGCGAGGGCGGGCGTGCCGATGAAGAGGGCGGGGCTGGCGACGCTCGCGGTCGCGGGCAGGAAACGGGCGAGGACGTCCGTCCAGGGCGCGGGCGCGAAGGTGGTCTCGGGGGTCGGGTCGGCCACCTTCGTGGCGAGGAAGACGACCACGACGAGCGGGGCGGCGAGCCCGATGCCGATCAGGACGCTCCGGGCGGCGCGCAGGGCCCCGGCGAGGCGCTGCCGGGCTCCGGCGGTCTCCTCGGCGGTGAGGAGGCGGACGGCGAGGACGACGGCCGCGCCGAGGGTCGCCATGTACGCGGTGTAGAAGTTGGCGATCCAGGCGAGGGCGACGACCAGGGGGCCGAGGACGGGACGGCGGCCGGTGCGGGCCCACTCGCCGACCAGACAGAGCAGCGGGAAGGCGACGAGGCCGTCGAGCCACATGGGGACGGTGGCGCCGAAGTTGAGGGTCCAGCCGGAGAGGGCGTACGCGGTGCCGAGCACGGTGGCGACCGGCCACGGGCCGGGGCGCAGCCGCAGGAGCAGGAACGCCATGGCGGCCGCGGCGGCGCTGATCTTGGCGGCGGTCACGGCGTACAGGGCGAGTTCGACGCGGTCCGCCGGGAAGAACACGACGAGCAGGTCGAAGGGGCTGCTCAGGTAGGTGCCGATGTCGCCGAGGAAGTTGGAGCCGAAGCCGGAGTTCCAGTTGAGGAAGGCGTCCCCGTGCGTCTCGCCGAGCAGGAACGCGCGCCAGTAGGCGTGGAACGGCAGGTACTGCTGGCCGAGGTCGACGATGTTCCGGGTCACCGGCCCGAAGGGGTACGTGCGGGAGAGCCGGGTGGCGAGGCAGAGCAGCACGGCGGTGAGCAGGGCGGCGGCGGCCGGGGCCCGCAGGGCCGCGAACCGCCGCCGCTCGTCACCGCCGTGCTCCTCGCGTACGGTCCCGTGGTCGGGGTCCTCGACGTACACGGCCTCGGCGGCGGGTGGCACACATCCTCCAGGGGGCGCACTGCGGGCAGCGGCCCGGAGGGGTCGTCACGGGCCGACCGCCATTACCGCCGAGGCGGGCGACCCGCAACCGATCGGCAGGCGCTCTTCAGGCACACCCCGGGTGAACTCCGGGTGCCGGAGGGGGCGCCGGTGCCCGCGGGCGTCAGGCGACGGGCACGGAGGCGACGAGCTCGTCCACGGTGCGGGCCACCGTGCCGAACAGGTCCCGGACGGTGGTGAGGCTCGCCGTCTGGAGGGCCGCCGACGGCTGCACGCTGCCGTCCGGGGCCTCCAGCGGGCGGGTCGCGGTGGCCTCGGCGACGACGGTCGGGCGGTAGCCGAGGTTGAAGGCTCCCTGGGCGGTGAAGAGGACGCACATGTGCGTCATGAAGCCGGCGATGACGAGGTCGCCGCTCACGCCCAGGTCCTTCAGGGTCTCCTCCAGGTCGGTGGCGTGGAAGGCGTTGGGGAACTGCTTGACGACGACCTTCTCCCCCTCGACCGGGGCGACTTCGTCGCTGATGGCGCCGATCTCGGCCCGGATGTCGTAGGGGGTGCCCTCGCCGCCGTCGTTGACGACGTGGACGACGGGGGCGCCCGCGGCGCGGGCGGCGGCGAGGAGCCGGGCGCCGGCGGCCACGGCCTGCTCGGCGCCGTCGAGCCGCATGACACCGGTGCGGTAGGTGTTCTGGAAGTCGATCATGATCAGCGCGGACTCGTCGAGCCGCGGCAGTTCCTGGGGCAGGCCGATGACGTCGCGGAGGGTGGTGGAGGCGGTCATGGGGGTTCCTTTCGGCAGGTGTTGCGGGGTGGATGACGGGGTCAGGAGAGGTTCTCGGGAGTGCCGTCGGGCGCGAGGTCGACGAGCTCGTCGGCGATGCCCCGCGCCCGGAACGCCTCCACCAGGGAGGGCATGTCCTCGGAGTAGATGTTCCAGCCGTCGGTGTGGACGGCGACCACCTTGCGGGGGTCGAGGGCCTTTGCCACCCGGGCGGCGTTCGCGGAGGTGAGCGTCAGCGGGGCGTTGCCGAGGATCGCGGGGGTGCGGGCGGCACCGGCGAAGAGGACGGCCGTGTCGATGGGGCCGATCTCCTTCCTGACCCGGTCGCCGACCTCCTCGGCGACCTTGACGGAGGCGTTGTCCCCGGAGATGTAGGTGGTGGGGACGCCGTCGCCGCTGAGGACGAAGCCGGTGACCTCGCCGTCGGCGCCGCGGTCGACGCCGTCGGGACCGTGCAGCGCGGGCACGGCGGTGACCTCGACCGTGCCGCCGGCGGTCCTCAGCCGGTGGGACTCCCAGCTCTTCATGGCGGTGACGTGGTCGCCGAGCCGTTTCCGCGCGCCGGGCGTGGAGAGGACCACGGGCACGTCCTTCAGGAGGGCGCGGCCGGTGTCGTCGAGGTTGTCGTCGTGCTGGTCGTGCGAGAGCAGGACGGCGTCGATCCTGCCGATCCGGTCGGTGCCGAGCGCGGGGGCCCGCGTCTTCTCCAGGCCGCTCCGGTACTTCTTCGGCGCGTCGAAGGTCGGATCGAGCAGGAGGCGCAGGCCGCCGATCTCGAGGATCGTGGTCGGCCCGCCGATGTGCGTGGCGGTGAACGCCTTGGCGGGGGCGGCCTCCTCGTCGGTTCCGCCTCCGCAGCCGGCGAGCAGGGCCGCTGCCGCCGCGGCGGCGACCGCGCCCGGGGTGACGCGTCGTCGGAGGAGCGTCGAACGGTTCATCAGGGAACACCAGCTCTCGCGTTGCGAACGATGTTTCATACGCTAACACGATTCGTAAGCAACGTTTACAACAGAGCCGGTCTCCCAGGTCAGCACTGTTAGCGCTGTTATCGTGGGAGCCATGTCGACGGCACGAGAGCGCATCCTGGAAGCCACCGGAGAGCTGCTCGCCACCCAGGACGCACTGGCGATCTCGACCCGGGCCATCTGTGAGCGGGCGAAGGTCGGCGCGCCGGAGATCTACCGCCAGTTCGGCGACAAGCAGGGGCTGCTCACGGCCGTGGCCGACATCGGTTTCGAGCGGTTCCTCGCCGAGAAGCGGCGGAACCCGCTCACCGACGACCCGGTGGCGGACCTGCGCACGGCCTGGGACAGCCACGTCGCGTTCGCGCTGCGCAACCCGCACCTCTACCGGCTGATGTTCACGCCCACGGGCGACGCCAAGCCGCAGGCCATCAAGGAGGCGCAGGCGATCCTCCTGAAGGCCGTGGAGCGCTGCGGGGCCGCCGGCCGCCTGCGTACCGCCCCCGAACTCGCGGGGCAGTCCATCCTCTCGGCCAACGTGGGCGTCTGCATGATGGCGCTGTCGTTCCCCGACCTCTTCCGGGACCCCGCCATCTCGTTCGCGGTGCGGGACGCCGTCATCGGGAAGGTCACCGGCGACGAGCGCGAGGACACCCGCATCGGCACCGCGACCGTCCTCGCCCGGACCCTGCTCGACACCCTGACGGGAACGGCCCCGGTGGACGCCGCCGACACGACACCCCGGGTGCCGCCACGGTCTCTGCCGGGTGCGTGAAAGGGCCCCCGCCCGGAGGCGGAGGCCCTCGCGAGGGTCAGAAGGCGCCGTTCAGGTCCCGCCAGTCGCCGCCGCCGATCCAGTCGCCCGCTCCGAGGCCACCGCTGCCCGTACCCGCGTACCGGTAGAGCATGCCGTCGCCGGCCTTCGTCGCGATGAGGTCCGGTCGGCCGTCGCCCGACCAGTCGCCGTTGGCGATGATCGTCGGCATCCCGTTCCAGCCGCCGCTGCCGACCAGCACGCGCGAACCGAGCGCGCCGGCCCTGCCCGGGTAGAGCCAGAGCTTGCCGGTCGAGGCCTCGCGGGCATAGAGGTCGGCCCGGCCGTCGCCGTTCACGTCACCGACGCCCGCCAGGGCGTTGATGCCGTTCCAGCCGCCGGTGCCGATCAGCTTGCGTGCGCCCAGGGTGCCCGTGGAGGTGCCCGGGTACAGCCACAGCCTGCCGGTGGACTTCTCCACCGCGAGCAGGTCGGCCCGCGCGTCGCCGGTCAGGTCGCCGAACGCCGCGATCCGGCTCATGGCGTTCCAGCCGCCGGTGCCGATCAGCTTGCGCGCGCCGAGGCCGCCGGTCACGGTGCCGGGGTAGAGCCACAGCCTGCCGGTGGCCGTCTCGCGGGCGATCACGTCCTCGCGGTCGTCCCGGCTGAAGTCGCCGTGCCGGACCAGGGCGTTGAAGGCGTTCCAGCCGCCCGTGCCGACCAGGCGGCCACTGCCGTCACCGGGCAGGAACCACAGGCGCCCGACCAGGTCACGGACGAGGACGTCCGCGCTCCGGTCGCCGTTCATGTCGCCGAAGCCTGCCGCCCTGGGCGAGGTCTCCGAGAGCCAGTGGGGGTACGCGGGTCCCTCGCACTCCCGGAGCGTGCGGACGATCTTCACCGAACTGACGGACCTGCTGGCGATGCTGGTGGCCGAGCTGTCGTTCCCGTAACGCCCGGCACCGTCCTCGTAGTTCGGCTCGTCGAAGGTGCAGGCGAAACCCGGCGTGCGGTTGATGATCAAGCGGAACTTGTTGTCCCACGTGCCCAGAGTCGCCCTGCTCGACTGCGTCTTGAACATCGAGCCCGTGCCGTCGGTGTTCGCCCACGCACAGAAGTACCCCGTGGGGCAGTCTCTCACCGCGGCCTGTGCGGGCGCGGCGCCCGCGCCGAGCAGGCCGAGCGAAGTGAGTCCCAGCGCGGTGGCCGCGACGGCCAGACGCCGGAACATGGGTGTACGCATGAATTCCCTCCCTGATGTGACGCGTGCATGATTCAACGCGCCACAGCAAGGACCGTATCCGCACGCCTCCGCACGCCGCACGGCGGCGGGCCCCGGAGGGGCGCCCTCCGGATCGGCACCGCCCGCACCCCTCGCGGCGGGCCCGTCGGGTCCGCTGACGTGCGGGAAGCCCGCTCCTCAGCCCTGACCGACGGGAAGGACGTCCGGGGAGAGGGCGCCCGCGCGGGCGGCGGCCGCGGTCATGCGGCGGCGGTGGTGACGGCGGCAGAGGACCTCGTAGCCGATCTCCTCGGCCGGGCGGTTCACGTCCCCGACGACGACCTGCTCACCCTCGACGACCATCGCGCCGCCGACCGTACGGGCGTTGTGGGTGGCGCGGGCGCCGCACCAGCACAGGGCCTCGACCTGGAGCTGTTCGAGCCGGTCCGCCAGCTCGATCAGCCGCTGCGAGCCCGGGAACAGCTTCGTACGGAAGTCCGTCGTGATGCCGAACGCGAAGACGTCGAGGCTGAGGTCGTCGACGATGCGGGCGAGCTGGTCGATCTGCTCGGGGGCGAGGAACTGCGCCTCGTCCACGATCACGTAGTCGGCCTTGCCGCCCTGGGAGAGCTGGGTGACCAGGTACGCGTACAGGTCCATGTCCCGCGGTGCCTCGACCGCGTCCGTCACCAGGCCGAGGCGGGAGGACAGCTTGCCCTCGCCCGCGCGGTCGTCACGGGTGAAGATCACGCCCTGAAGCCCCCGCGCGTCGCGGTTGTGGGCGATCTGGAGCGCCAGGGTGCTCTTCCCGCAGTCCATGGTTCCGGAGAAGAAGACCAGCTCGGGCATGACGGGACGGGGACCTTTCAGGTCGTGGGAGGTGACGGGGCCGGAAGGGGGGTCAGGAACGGACTTCGAGGAGCGGGACCAGCTGCTCCGCCGGGGTCATGGACCCGTGCATCCCGACCATCGCGGACTCGTGGGGCTCGTTGACCGAGGCGGTGATCGCCACGTCGTCGTGGGCCGCGGCGACGACGTCGCCGATCCGGCCGTACACCCGCTCGTCGACCTCGGCGCCGAACCAGCCGAGGTCGATGGCCTCGTCGCGGCTCGCCACCCAGAACTGCTCGCCGACGACCTCGCGCCAGCAGGTGAGGACGTCGGCCTCCGCTCCCGGCACGGCGTAGACGTGACGGGCCCGGCCCTCGCCGCCGAGGAGGGCGACGCCGGCGCGCAGCTCCCAGTCCTCGTCGAAGTCGATCCGGTGCTGCTCGTCGAAGGGGATGTCGACCATGCCGTGGTCGGCCGTGACGTACAGGGCCGTGCGCGGCGGCAGCTGCTCGGCGAGCCGCTGCACGAGCCGGTCGACGAACATCAGCTGGCCGCGCCAGGCGTCCGAGTCGATGCCGAAGCGGTGGCCCGCGCCGTCGAGCTCGCTGTAGTACGTGTAGACCAGCGAGCGGTCGCCGCCGGCGAGCTGCTCGGCGGCGAAGTCCATGCGCTCCTCGCCGGAGAGCCGTCCGTGAAACGTTCCGCCGCTGAGCGCGACCTTCGTGAGCGGGGTCTGCTCGAAGATCGGTGAGGACACCTGGGCGGTGTGGATCCCCGCCTCGTGCGCGAGCCGGAAGACGGTGGGGTACGGCTGCCAGACGTGCGGCGCGGTCCACGGCTTCCAGCGCAGCTGGTTCATCAGGGCGCCGGTGTCGGGGTCGCGCACGGTGTAGCCGGGCAGTCCGTGCGTCCCGGGGTGGCGGCCGGTGCCGACGGAGGCGAGCGAAGTCGCGGTGGTGGCGGGGAAGCCGGCGGTGACCGGGCGGCCCGTACCTCCGCGCGAGGAGCCGAGCAGCGAGGTCAGGTACGGGGCCTCGTCCGGGTGGGCCTTGATCTGCTCCCAGCCGAGCCCGTCGATCAGGAAGACGCAGTTGCGGTCGGCCGGGGCCAGCTCCGCGATCCGCGCGTCGAAGCCGGGCACGCCCTGGCCCGCCACGAGCGTCGGCAGCAGGTCGCCGAGCGAACCGGTCGCGTACTCGGGCACCGGCGCGGTCTCCGGGGCGAGCGGGACCGGGTCGTCGGGCCAGCCGTGGGTCACGGTGGGCTGCACCATCAGCGGGTGGGCGCGGCGGTGGCCGCGGTCGCTTCGGAGAGGGCCTGGGCGAACGCGAGGGTCTGCCGGACGGTGTCCGGGCCGTCCCCGGCGTCGCTCACGCGCAGGCTGAGGTCGTCGGCGGTGGCGCTGCCGGTGTAGCCGTGGTCGGCGTCGCAGTTCGGGTCGCCGCAGGCGGCGGGCTCCAGGTCGATGCGGGAGACGGCGCCCCAGCCGATGGTGAGGACCACCTCGCGGGGCAGCGTGCCCGGCGTGTACGACTCTGGGTTGGCGACGACACGGCTGACGACGACCGACGAGATCCGGTCGAGCTTCACGGACTCGGTCGACGTCGTGGCGTACGGGGTCGGGGAGCTGGTGTCGGCGGCCTGCTCGTCGGTGTGGCTGACGATGAAGCGGTGCGGCGTCAGGACGAGGACGGTGACGTGGCGCCGGACCTCGTTCGCGTCGAAGGTGGTCTCCTGGTGGACCACGTACGACGTGATGGCCTCGCCGCCGACGGCGGCCTCCACCGCCTCGGCCACGAGGGCCGGGTAGTAGCCGCTGCGCTCGATCGCCGCGCGCAGCCCCTGGGTCGTCGTACCGCTCTTTGCCATGGACTCCATCCTACGGGGCCGAGGGGCCCCCTCAGGCCCGTCAGTAGCGTGGCAGGCTCCGCGGACCGAGGTCGGTGCGCGGCGACGGCGGGGCCAGCCGGACGGTCGCGCCGAGGACGGACAGACCGCGGGGCGCCACCACCACCGGCTCCA
The DNA here is from genome assembly GCF_042733785.1 of Streptomyces sp. NPDC059695. Lineage (NCBI taxonomy): Bacteria > Bacillati > Actinomycetota > Actinomycetes > Kitasatosporales > Streptomycetaceae > Streptomyces > Streptomyces sp. NPDC059695. The sequence continues at coordinate 28,031 of NZ_JBHWFF010000020.1, forward strand.
GGGAGACGGCGACCACCTCGGGGTGGTCGTCGACGAGGCGGGAGACCCGCAGCAGGAGCTCCTCCAGGGCGGGGGTGTCGACGGGGGCGGAGCCGCGCCAGCCGAAGAGCAGCGGGGCGGTGCGCAGCGAGCGGATCAGTTCGGCGGCGTCCCGGTCGGTGGCCGGGACCAGGCGGTGGGCCGTGTCGCCGAGCAGTTCGGAGGCCGCGCCCGAGAGGCCGAAGGAGAGCACGGCGCCGACGGCCGGGTCGATCGCGGAGCGGACGACGGTGTCGACGCCCCGGGGCACCATCGCCTGGACGACCGGCTGGAGCTCCTCCGGCGTGCCGAGGACCTCGGTGACCTCGGCGTACGCCGTGCGGAGCTGGTCCTCGGCGGCGAGGTCGAGCCGGACGCCTCCGAGGTCGGGGCGGTGGCGGAGGTGGGGCGCGGTGGTCTTGAGCGCGACGGGGTAGCCGAGCCGGCGGGCGGCCTCGACGGCGGCGTCGGGCGTGGGGGCGGGGAGCGTCGGCAGCACGGTGATGCCGTAGCGCGCGAGCAGCGCCCCGGCCCGCTCGGTGTCCAGGGTCACACCGCGGGCGTCCACGTCGTCGCCGCCCAGCACGCCGGCGATGAGCGCGGCGGCCCCGGCCTCGTCGATGTCCTCGTACTCGGGCACCCGGCCGGGCTCCGCTGCCTGCCGCCGCCACTGCCCGTACCGCACGGCCTCGGCCAGCGCCCGCACCGCCCGCTCGGCGGCGGGGTAGGCGGGGATGGCGGCCGGGGCCGCGGGGGTGGGGGCCGGAGGTACGGGAGGGGAGGCCGTGGCAGGGGCCGCGGGGCGGGGCGGGGTCGCGGGTCCCGTCGGCGTGCCGCCGGAACGGTTCTCCGGGGTGACGGCACCGCGCTCCGCCGCCGGCCGGGTGCTCGTCGCCACCGCGAGGGCCTCCGCGAGGCCGCCCATCTCCACGTGGACGACGACGACCGGCTTCGTCGGTGCGGGAGCGGCGGCGACGGCCTCGCGGAGGGCGGCCGCGAGCACCTCGCCGTCGCCGAACTCGGTGGCCCCGTCCTCGCCGACCCAGGGGATCGCGGTGACGACCACCGCGTCGGACGTCTCGTCGGCGAGCGCCGCCGCGAGCGCGTCCCGGAAGTCCGCCGGGACCGCCGCCGTCGTCAGGTCGAGCGGCCGCAGCGGACGCAGTCCCTCGGTGAGGCAGGCGTCGTAGGTGAGGAGGCCGAGCGACTCGGAGTTGCCGAGGATCGCGACCCGGGGCCCTGCGGGCAGCGGCTGGGCCGCCAGCAGCAGTCCGGCGTCGACCAGTTCCGTGACGGTGTCGACGCGGATCACACCGGCCTGCCGGAGCAGCGCGGAGACGGTGGCGTGCGGGATGCGGGTGACCGGAACCCGGTGGCCGGGCGGGGCGCTGCCGCTGTGCCGGGCGCCCTTGACGACCACGACGGGCTTGACGGCGGCGGTGCGGCGGGCGAGCCGGGTGAACTTCCGGGGGTTGCCGATCGACTCCAGGTAGAGGAGGACGACGTCGGTGCCGGGGTCGTCGTACCAGTGCTGGAGGAAGTCGTTGCCGGAGACGTCGGCGCGGTTGCCGGCCGAGATGAAGGAGGAGAGGCCGGCGCCCCGGCGGTGCAGGCCGGCCAGCAGGGCGATCCCGATGGCGCCCGACTGGGTGAAGAGGCCGATCCTCCCGGCGGCCGGCATCTGCGGCGCGAGCGAGGCGTTGAGCCGGACGTCGTCGGCGGTGTTGATGATCCCGAAGGCGTTGGGGCCGATGATCCGCATGCCGTACGAGCGGGCCTGCCGTACGAGGGCGCGCTGGCGCTCGCGGCCGGCGGCCCCGCTCTCGGCGTATCCGGCGGAGAGCACGACCAGACCGCGCACCCCGTGTTCGCCGCAGTCGGCGACGGCCTCGGGCACCCGTTCGGCGGGGACGGCGACGACGGCCAGGTCCACGGGTTCGCCGATGGCGCCGACGGAGGGATGGGCGGGGACGCCGTCGAGCTCGGTCTCCGCGGGGAGCGCCGCGTTCACCGCGTACACCCGTCCGGTGAATCCGGCCCCGAGGAGGTTGCGCAGGACGGTCCGGCCGACGCCGCCGGGTGCGCGTCCGGCGCCGACGACGGCGACGGAGCCGGGAGTGAGGAGCCGCTGCACGGAGCGCGCCTCCGCGCGCTGCTCGCGGGCGCGCTGGACGGCGAGGGAGCGGTCGGTCGGTTCGAGGTCGAGATGGAGCCGGACGGAGCCGTCCTCGAAGCTGCGCTTCTGGGTGTAGCCCGCGTCGGTGAAGACCTTGATCATCTTGTTGTTGGCGGGGAGCACCTCGGCGGCGAAGCGCCGGATGTCGCGCTCACGGGCGACCGCCGCGATGTGTTCGAGGAGGGCGGAGGCGACGCCCCTCCCCTGGTGGGCGTCCTGGACGAGGAAGGCGACCTCGGCCTCGTCGGCAGGGAAGGAGGCCGGCAGCCCCCGGTCGTCGATGCGGTCGTAGCGCACGGTGGCGATGAACTCGCCGCCGACGGTCGCCGCGAGTCCGACCCGGTCCACGAAGTCGTGGTGGGTGAAGCGGTGGACGTCCTTGGCGGACAGGCGCGGGTAGGGCGCGAAGAAGCGGTAGTACTTCGACTCGTCCGAGACCTGCTCGTAGAAGCTGACGAGGCGGTCGGCGTCGTCGGTCGTGATGGGCCGGATGCGTGCGGTGCCGCCGTCGCGGAGGACGACGTCCGCCTCCCAGTGGTCGGGGTAGGCGTGCTCCGGCCGGGCCGGGGGTTCCGCCGCTTCCGACTGCTCCGACGCGCTCTGCATGGGGTCAGCCTACGGCCGCGGTACGACTGCGGCACCGGTCGCGCGGCGGGGGTGCGCGATGCAAGGTGTTGCCAGGCAGGAAGGGCCGAAGGGCGGTCCGATCCGGGCCGAAGGTCGGCGCGGAGCACCGCGCAAGCCGTGAGAGACTGGTCTAGACAACCCGCTTGAGACTTGAAGGGCAACACCATGGCTGAGCGCCGCGTCAACGTCGGCTGGGCCGAGGGCCTGCACGCCCGCCCCGCGTCCATCTTCGTCCGTGCCGCCACGGCCTCCGGCGTGCCGGTGACGATCGCCAAGTCCGACGGCACCCCCGTGAACGCCGCCTCCATGCTCGCGGTGCTCGGTCTGGGCGCGCAGGGCGGCGAGGAGATCGTGCTCGCGTCGGAGGCAGACGGCGCCGAGGCCGCGCTCGACCGCCTGGCGAAGCTGGTCGCCGAGGGTCTGGACGAGCTCCCCGAGACCGTCTGAACCGGTCCCCCGCACGACGAACGGCCGTGGGGGGGGGCGCGGGGGGCGGGGCCGCGGGGCGGGGGGGGGCCGCCCCCGGGCCCGGCGGCGGCCCCGCAGAAGACAGGGAAGCCCGCAGCCCCCCACGGACACCG